>CAZTFX010000016.1:0-33176 GCA_964613095.1 uncultured Muribaculaceae bacterium
TTTCAGCTTGAAAGCCTTTTTTCGAAGTACAACAACAAAAAAGAGACCGACTAACAGACTTGTTAGACAGCCTCGGCATATTTGTACTCATGCTCTACTTCTCGTGAGATAGCCGATGAGAAAGATATAAAGGCACAGAATGATAGTGTGGATAGGTTTATTCCTCCACATCCTCCGATTGTTGTACCTCACTCATGGAGAGAAGGTGAAAACCATTAAAGCCAGCGGGCTTGCTTGTACCAAGCTATAGCTTCTTTTATGCCTGCTTTAAGATCGTATTTTGGAGCAAAGCCGAAGTCTTTTTCACCGTTACTAATGTCACATAACCAATTACGTTGCTTGATAATTTTGTATTTATCTCTATTAAGTGTACTTGGTTTCATTTGTATCTTACCCACCATCTCTGAAACCCAACAGATGATATATGTGAGCCAAAGAGGAGCGCAAATAGGTATTACATGTTTCTTGTTTAACTCTTCAGCAACGATTTTACGGAATTCTTGTTGAGTGTAACCTTGCTTTTCGGCAATGAAATAGGTCTTTTTTACAGTTGAAGGAGATTCAAGAGCTTTCATCATGGCTTCGGCAAGGTCTTTTACATAGATGAATGTGAGCATTTGTTTCTTGAATCCTACACTGAAATCGAATCCACGTGCAATGCTTTGTATCATCATGAAATAATCCTTTTCGTGAGGACCATATACACCGGTAGCACGGAATATGATATATGGGAAATCGGGTATTGATTTAATGGCTTGTTCTCCCATGAGTTTTGACACGCCATAGCTGGTGTTAGGCATAGGAATGTCGGTTACCTTGAAAGGTGTGTAATTAGTGTCATCTCCTTGTCCCATTGTGCTAAGACTGCTCATAAGAAGGAATTTTTCGGGAACAGCATTGGTTTCGCACAAAATATTGGCAAAACTTTTTAAGTAGTCGCAGTTTATACGATTGAAATCACGGAAATTGGCGCATTTTGTAGCTCCAAGATTATGTATTATATAATCCCATTTCCCGTTTTCGGACACAAAGAGGGAAATTTGTTCTTTTAGTGTATCAACATCGGAGAAATCCAATTCAATGATATTTATGCGTTCATCGGTGAGATATTCAAGCGATGTGGTGGCACGTACGGCTGCCCAAGTTTCATAGCCGCGTTTTAGAGCTTCTTCTACAATAAATCCACCAACAAATCCGCCGGCACCGGTAACTAAAATTTTCTTCGCCATAATATATCGACTTTTTATTGTTCTATTTTCTTAAGTAAATCTGTCACACTTAGATTTTGCATTAGAGAAAATCCAAATAATTTCCTACCCAAATCTTTTATAGATGCACCTATGAGATATATGTTATCATCAATCATAAGAAACCTATCGTGTGATTTTTTGTATATTTTCACTTCAATAGGAGTGTATTGTGCATTATGGTGTTCTATATCCGATTTCAAGGCTTTGCTTATATGTGCTGTATAAATTAATGCTTGGACGGTACTTTCTCTTTTATCCAATAATGAGAGAACAGTATCGTCGATATAATTATCAATTAAAATTATTTGACGTTTAGCCGAACGAACTAAATCGGCAACAAAAGTATAGGCGTCATAGATTTGTCCATCAAAAAAGATCCCTTGTTTGGGTGTTGTTTCTTGACGTTCCATTAATTGAAAAATACCATCAATGCGTTTGTCTGTTTCAAGTTGATGATATTCCAATGTTTCGAGACGTTTAAAAATATGTGATGTATTTGCAACAAATCGACGCATAGCTACAAAAGTTCTCATTATGCGGATATTTACGTCAATAGCAACTTGTGACCGAAGAACTCCACTAAGCATTGCAATACCATTTTCAGTAAAAGCGTATGGTTTGTATCGAGAACCGCCCCAACTTGAGGTGCCAAATTGGCACTTCAAGTTTTTCACTTCGTTCTCTGTGAGTTGAAACATAAAGTCTTCAGGAAATCTCTCAATATTACGTTTTACTTGTCTGTTTAATTGTTTTGTCTCAACTCCATATAATTTAGCCAAATCATAGTCTAATATAATCTGTTGTCCTCTGATATCTCGTATCAGATGTTGAATATCAATTGTTTGTATGTCGTAAGCAGAAGAGTGGTGTTGTATTTGTTCTTCTGAAACAATATTTATTTCAATACTTTTCTTCGCCATAATTATTTTATTAGATTAGAACAAACTTAGATGAGGATTAAGTAATTGAAATGTCATTCGGTGATGAGGGGTTGTTCCGTATTTCTCGATTGCATCACGATGAGCCGGAGTGGGATATCCTTTATTTTTCTCCCAAGCATATTGAGGAAAATCCTTTGAAATGCGATACATATATTCATCTCTATGAGTTTTTGCAAGCACCGAAGCTGCTGCAATGCTCATCATTTTTCCATCCCCTTTTATAATGCAAGTATGTGGTATATCATGATATTTAATAAAACGATTACCATCGATTAATAATGCTTCAGGTTTTATGACTAATTGATCTATGGCACGGTGCATTGCAGTAAAAGACGCTTTTAAAATGTTAATTTCGTCTATCTCTTGGGGCGAAACAAAAGCAACAGCCCATGCAATAGCTTCACGTTCTATGATAGGACGCAAAATATCTCGTTGGCGTTCTGTAAGTTGTTTGGAATCATTTAGTAAATCATTATGGAAATCTTCCGGAAGAATCACGGCTGCCGCTGTAACCGGTCCGGCAAGGCAACCTCTGCCGGCTTCATCGCATCCGGCTTCTATACGTCCTTTGATGAGATAAGGTTCAAGCATGATTATTTATTACGCTTGATAATATAGTTGAACAGAGATTTGAAATCTTCGGTTACATCCTTTTCAGGATATGCATTAAGAATAGAAAATGCTTCATCTCTAAGTCGTTCCATTGTAGAATAAGCGTATTCTATACCTCCTTCTTTTTTTGCATAATCAATCAGAGTCGCGATTTCTTCGCTTGAAAGTTCATTTTTTTTGATGATTTGTAGCATTTCTGCTTGATTCTCTGCATTATTCTTTGATAAAGCATAAATAAGCGGAAGAGTCACTTTTCCTTCGCGTAAGTCGTTACCGGTAGGCTTTCCGATGTTTTTATCTTCAAAGTAATCGAAAATATCATCCTTGATTTGGAAACAAAGACCTAGTAATTCAGTGAATTTCATAAGATCTTCCAATTCTTTCTCATTTGCATTGTTTACATGACCACTCACTTCAACACAACATTTAAACAAAGACGCAGTTTTGTGTTTGATAATGTCAAAATAGGTGTTTTCATCAATATTATGTTGTCGAGCATTATCAATTTGATTCATTTCTCCAAGAGAAAGTTCACGACCTAAACGTGAAAGAACTGCAGTTATTTGATGGTTTTCTGTTTGTACAGCACAATGTAAAGACGCACTGACAAAGAAATCGCCTACAAGAACCGAAATATGGTTATCCCATATTCGGTTGATTGTGGGTTGACCTCGTCGTTCCTTTGATTCATCAATAACATCATCATGAATGAGAGAAGCATTATGTAATAATTCTATTGCGGCACCTGCATTGAGTACTTTGTCATTTACTCCACCAAAAAACCGTCCACTGAGAATTACAAGAATTGGACGTATTTGTTTTCCTTTTGATTCAAGAAATTTGGTTACAATTTGAGTCATGAGAGTAGAATTGCTCTCAAGTGCCTTTTTTATGATGTCATTCAGCTTAGATAAATCTTGAACTATATTTTCTTGAATTGTTTTGATTTCTCCCATTCTTTTTATGGATTAAGTTGCAAAAGTAGCAATAAATCCGAGTATATAACAAAAACCTTAAATAAATATTTTAAAAACGTTGACGAAATAGCTTTTTTTCATCGTTACAAGTTTGTTTTTATAAAGTTAAAATAAAATTTGAAACAGTGAAAATATGCTTTTCGGGAAATATGTTGTATATTCGCTTAATTAATGATAGAATGTATATAAGATATGAATGAAAATAAACTATTTCTGTTGGATGCCTATGCTTTGATCTATCGAGCCTACTATGCTCTTATCAATGCACCTAGAATGACAAGTAAAGGGTTCAGTACATCGGCTATATATGGATTTGTGAATACTTTGCAAGATGTGTTGAAACGAGAAAATCCAACGCATATAGCTGTGTGTTTTGACCCTCCCGGTCCTACGTTTCGTCATGAAGCGTTTGATGGATATAAGGCAGAACGTCCACCCACACCGGAAGATATTCGTTTGTCAATTCCATATATAAAACGCATACTTGATGCTTATCGTATTCCTGTGGTGGAGGTTATGGGATATGAAGCCGATGATGTAATAGGAACCCTTGCAAAAAAAGCACAAGCGAAAGGTTTCACTTGTTACATGATGACACCCGATAAAGATTTTGGTCAGGTTGTGGACGAACATATTTTCCAATATAAACCCGGTAAGCAAGGTGGCGATTTTGAAGTATTGGGGGTGAAAGAGATATGCGAGACGTATGGGTTTGATACACCACTCCAAGTGATAGATTATCTTGCCTTAATGGGAGATAAGGTGGATAATATACCGGGATGTCCGGGTGTTGGTAAGATAACGGCACAAAAACTAATTAAGCAATTTGGTTCGGTGGAAGGGTTACTTGACCGTTCTAATGAATTAAAAGGTGCTATGAAAACAAAAGTTGAGGAAAATTCAGAACAGATACGTTTTTCCAAATTTCTTGCCACAATTAAGACCGATGTTCCGTTAGATTTTGATGAACAGTCCTTGAAGCGTGAAGAACCGGATTTAAATGCACTTTATGAAGTGTTTAATGAATTGGAGTTTCGCACTTTGATAACTCGTATCATAGGGACTGATTTTACTCCAAATACGGTTAAGAAACAGGAAATTAAGGTCGATTCGGTACAGGTATCATTATTTGGGACAGATGAAGAACAAGAGGAGGAAACTGCACAGGAAACAAAGGTTTCAACAATTATTACCGAACCTCATAGATATGATATAATTGATAATCCTGTGTTAATTGACAAATTGGCTTCAAAATTATCATCGGTTAAGGAATACGGTGTTTGTGTAATAACAACCGGTAAAGATAATATTGATCAACGTGTTGTTGGAATAGGTTTTTCTGCGATGAAATCGGTGGCAGCTTATATTCCTATTCCAGAAGAACCCACAAAAAGAAAATGGCTTATTTCTGCGATGAAATCAATATTTGACAACAAAATGACAACAATTGTGAGTGCCGATATAAAACGAGATATATTGGCTCTTGCCAATGATAATATAGAAATAGCCAAACCTTACTATGATGTAACTGTTGCACATTATCTTATTCAACCTGAAAACAGTCATGATGTGGAACGATTGACATCCACATTGTTAGGTTATGAGTGTATTCCTTATGAATCACTCATAGAGCCTAATGGAAAAGGTAAGGGAAAACGTGCTATATCCGATGTCCCTGTTGAATTGTTGAAAGATTATGCGTGTGAACAAGCCGACATGGTTTTACGCTTGAAATCGGTTCTTTCCGCCCAAATAAAGGAGTTGGGAATGGAAAATTTGCTTAATGATGTAGAATTCCCGCTTGTGGAGGTTCTTGCTGATATGGAGAAAACGGGAGTCAGACTTAATGAAGCGGTTTTGAATGATTATAAATCGGTGTTAGTTGAGCAAATGCAATGTTTGGAAAAAGAGATATATGAGTTGGCAGGAATGGAATTCAATATATCGTCACCGGTACAAGTGGGAGAGGTTCTTTTTGAGCATTTGAAGATTGATGAAAAAGCAAAGAAAACAAAAAGTGGGAGATATTCTACATCCGAAGATGTTCTTCAAAGTTTAAAAGGGAAAAATCCTATTGTGGAGAAAATTCTAGATGTAAGAGGATTGAGAAAATTACTATCTACTTATGTAGAGGCTTTACCTCAGCTTATAAATCATAGAACAGGACGTATTCACACAACTTATAATCAAACGGTAACAGCTACAGGGCGTTTATCTTCGGCTAATCCTAATATGCAGAATATTCCGGTCCGCAATGATGAAGGAAGGGAAATAAGAAAGGCATTTATACCGGCAGAAGGAAATTTGTTTTTCTCGGCAGATTATTCACAGATTGAATTACGTCTTGTTGCCGATTTAAGTGGAGATGAAACAATGATAAAAGCCTTTAATGAAGGTGCCGATATTCACACGCTTACAGCTTCTCGCATTTATCATGAAAATCAGGAGAACGTGACGTCAGAGCAACGCAGAAAGGCAAAAACTGCCAATTTTGGTATTCTTTATGGTATCTCGGTATTTGGTCTTGCGCAACGACTTGAAATCCCGAGAGCTGAAGCAAAAATGCTTATGGATGGCTATTTCACAATGTTTCCTAAAGTACGTGAATATATGGATGAAGCGATAGAAAAAGCTCGTAAAGATGGATATGTTACGACATTATTGGGGCGTCGTCGCATTTTGCCCGACATAAATTCGCGAAATCCGGTAGTTCGTGGTTTTTCTGAACGAAATGCTATTAATGCTCCTATTCAAGGAGGTGCTGCCGATATAATTAAAATTGCGATGGTACGCATTTATGACCGTTTCAAGAAGGAGGACTTAAAATCAAAGATGATTATGCAGGTACATGACGAATTAAACTTTGATGTAGTTCCTACAGAACTTGAACGTGTGAGGAAAATCGTGTTGGATGAAATGGAGAATGCTTATCATGGTAGTGTTGCAATGATACCATCTTCGGGGGCAGCCCAAAATTGGTTGGAAGCTCACTGATAATAACTTAATGATAATAACTTAAATAAAACGGTCTTTGGAGATAATCTCAAAGACCGTTTTATTTAGTAATGATTATATATATTTACATCTTAATCTTCAAATCGTTAAGTACCGCATCGAGTAATCCTCCCACATTGGATTCCTCAAGTTCTTCAATGGTACTTACTGCAAAATAGTTCACAGAAGCATAATCTTCGGCATTTGCCACGATGTTACTAAGTCCTAAATCATTGATGATGAAATTCTTCAATTCTTCAGGATTACGAGTGTCAACACCTTCTAGATATCCGGTATCTTTCTTTACCAAAACAAAATTGAAGTGAACATTTTTGAGTTTATTGTTATAGTTTTCAAGTGCTGTTTTCATGCGCTCTTGAGCTTCAATTGTGTTAAGTTTTAGTTCTTTCTCACCTAAAGAAATATTATTCTTTTCAGCCCATTTAGTAAATTCGGGAGACACATCGTCTTTCTCAAAATAAGTTGTGAATGGGTCGATAAGGAACATTATAGATGTTGCATTACGGAAGAATGGCATATTCTTGAGATCACCCTTTTCAGGATCAAAACTTTCTCCTGCGACATCGTTTATAAATAGTCGATAAGGAATAGAACGTCCGGATGGTTGAATAATCACTTGAATAGATCTCATGCGTCCTTCGGCAGTTTTTTGCGGAAAATCTATAACTTTACCTGCTTTCTTAATAGCATCAATAGCTGTTTCTATATCGTTATTTCCCTTGTTGTCGGTGAAAAACACGCTATTCTGTCCTCTGTCAAATAATTCAGCCATGAGTCTGTAAGCCAAAGTGGTTTTCCCTGATTCGGCAAAACCGACCATTGCAACATGAGCTTCCGAACCTTCTTTTGCATTGATAGGTTTCTCGCAATGAGGACAGCGGCGTGTGTGTTCATCGCGTCCGTTGGCTATAAGTGTTGCCATTTTTTCTCCTGTAACAGGGTGAGTGATGTGGAATAGACCATAGACTCCCGGTCGAAGGTTAACCCCAAGAGGTTCTCCATCTGAATAATATTTTGCCGGTTCACTTGGTAGCTGACAGTTAGGACATGGATGATGAATATTGTAGCGATTGGTCATGATTTTCTCATATATAATCAAAATACCTGCAAAAATCATTGATAGTGTAGCAAGAGCCAAGAATAGCATAAGCGGGGACATGGCAATTAATACAGCGTCAAACCAATATGTAACAACTAAGTCGGTGGCAAATCCGGTTAGGTTTAATGCATTCAGTGTGTCAAGACCGGCTTGTGCGGCAGCTTCGGCAAACTCTTCAATAGGATCATCAAAAGCCCATATTGCACCACCAATAAGAGCCAATGGTATACCTACAATACAACCGCTACCTGTGAAACAACATAAGATACCGATTATACATCCTATTATACCGACCCATACAATTACATAACATAAAATCTTTACAATCCATAATAATACGAATACAGCACCGCCTATTAATAGTTCGGCAAGAAGAGCTGCAACGGCTATAACAAGCAAGGATATACAGAATTTAAGTATTGATGTGTATGGTTGATGATTAAAAAAGAAGGTTCTTTTTAATCCTGTTTCGGCATTTCTTGTTCCAAAGAAGTTTTCGAAGTGGTTGGCAAGCATACCACTAAACGCATACCACAAGAATCCTATAACCATTAAAACCAACAATATACCAATGGCAACAGGACTGGCATCAAATGTTGCAAGTTTGGGGATTTCTATTTCTGGTGCTTTAAAATATTTGTAATATGGATTTATTTCTCGTTCAAGGCTATAAGTGCTTACATAAGCTTTCTCTCCTGAAACTTTAATGAAATAATTTTCTCCCACTTTTGTAGAATCGTCTTTATCTACATAGATGATATCACCCGATTGAAGTTTATACAATCGTTTACCCTTTTTATATCCGGGTTTACTTCTTACAGTTACAGTCTCTCCGCTTTTTACACGGTAACGAAATTCTGCCTGCCATTTCTCTTTTCCGTAGGATTCGGCATTTACCGTAAGCGACGATAAAATGTAAACCGTAAGTAAACAAATAATTTTAAAAAATTTCATAATCAGTTAGTCAAAAAGGTTTTTAATTTTTCTTTTTCGCTTTAAGTGTCTTTTCTTCTTTAGTCTCTTTTTCTTTCTTTTGCTTTTTATTGAAAAGCGAATTGAAGAATTCGGTAATCTTTACTATAAATCCGGGATTCTTATATTTGTTATATAAATCGGGGAAATATTTTTGTAAGAATTGTTCTGCGTCTTTTTCGGATAAATTACCTTCAATTTGAAGTTTTTCAATAATTTGTTTTCCTTTCATTGGCTCTTCTGTAAAGTACACGTGCCAATATTTCTTACAATCAGGAGATTTTTTAGCTATTTTGAATAATTCATCGGTAGTGATAATTTTTGCTTTAAGAAGCCTACTTGCAAAATCTTCAACCTTATTACGTTTCTCTTTGATAAAGAAAGGTAAAAGTTTTGTTATTAAATAATTTTTATCTTTTACTTCAAAAGCTAAATCTATGGTTTTATGCAAAGATTCTTCGTCTTGGAGTTCTTCTTCATCGGCGCATTGGTTTACAACGTTGCTTAGTATAATCCAATTTCCTAAGATACGTTGCTTCATTTGATTGAGGCTTCTATCAAAGCTTGCCAGTACAGAATCAATGAGTTCACTTACGGTACTATAACGTTCAGGGTTGCCTGTAATTATACTTTTCAGCGCTTCAAAGAATTCATTATATACGCTTATTGCAGTTCTGTCATTGCATATAATGTCAACAAATCCGTCATTTTCGGTAAGACTTGTTAGAAGATCTATTTTGCTCTTGATGTTTTCCTTTGCATTTGCCGATAATTTTTTGATTTGCCAGAAAAAGAGTTTCCCATAAGCCGGGTCTTGTCTCTTGCTTGATAGAGTATTATAAATGTCGTGTGCAAGAATAGGTTTAGATATTAGTTTTTCCATATATTCACGACATGTTGTTTCTTGAGTATCGGCATTTATAATTTGCATTAATACTTTGAAAATCTCATCAAAATTATTTCCTGCATACTCGGCAATTACTTTTTCTCGCATGGAGAATGGTAATTCTTCGTTAATGGTACGTACAATGAATGTTTCAAGACTAACCTTATTTAGAAGATATTTATAAGCTTTATCCCACACCGGTTTTAGTTCTTGTTGTGAAAGATAATAGTCTTTTGACTTAAACATTGAATAGTTGACGTACTTATCTATTTTCTTTAAGTCATTTCCTCCACATAAATTCAGTGTTTCAACAAATGCAGCAGGAGATTCAAGTATGATATTTGTAACATGTTGCTTGTTTGCAGGATTTTCTATCACGTGAGAAAAATCTATACCTTTCAAGGCATTACAATAGTCAACGATGCCAAGAATATCTTTTGGTGTATTACAATCATCAAGACATTTTTGAACATGATTATTTAGCAGTTCTTGCTTACTTGCATTTTCTTTACAGAATTTTGCAAGAACACCAAGTAATTCACTGTTCTTAGCAGGAGCATTAAGATCAAAAAGTTCAGGTTCGATAGTATAATTATAAACTTGTTCGTTGGTTGCAACGGTTAATTCTTTTACTGCATGGAATTCGGCAGAAAGCATCCATTTTACACGGTTGTGAATACTCTTGAAATCACCTTTCATAAGGTCATTCTTTATGTGTTGTAAGAATAATTCACGTTCTTTGGTAGTAATAGTTGTTCCTGCAATTCTATCAACAAATACGTATTGATTCTTGAAAATTTCAAATGGGAAGAATTCATTTATTACGAAAATATTATATCCTTTTTCTTTCCCATCGGTGTCGTAATTAGTAAAGAATGTTGCGTTAGTATGTTCCGATTCCGGTAGTAAGCGGAAGAAATCGGCAACGACTTTATTAGTGTTTTCTGCCGGTATTTTAAATAAAACTGGTTTTCCTGCCACCTTAGATTCAGCATAAGCAAAAAGCAATTCCAGTGCGTCATCACATATTTCGGGTAGACTGGCGGCTTTAAAGGATTTATTTTCTTCGGGAATGGTTGGCATGTGTCCCAAAGAAATTTCTTTCATTTCTTCATTGTCAACATTTGGAACAGGTGATGTAGGGATGAAATGACAACTATCTTCTGCCGGATTTTCATATAATATTTCAAATAAATTGGCAGGAATGGAATCCTTGAAGATATAGAAATCTCCTACGTAGTTTCCTAGTCGGGTTGGTTTTCCTTCTTTATAGAATGAGAAATCAAAACCTACTGCTATTTTTCGTCCCAAAACAAAATATTGTTCTTTATTTGGACTTGTTAGAGCTGAGAAAGTGTAAGTAGGAGGAACTTGTTTTATATTCTCAGGGTTTGAGGAAAGTGTCGATGGAGTAAGTTTTCCTGCATTGATGTATTTAAATCGGAACAATTGATTTTCTGTTAGTAATTGTCCCAAATCGGCAGGTGCATTTTCTGTAATGGAACGTATTCCGAAACCATAAGAACCGTTTACTCCTTTTTCTGATGAATTATATATAAGATGATAATATTTCATGGCTTATTTCTTTTTAGGTTCGTTAATTGTCTGTATTTCAAATCCTCCAAGTTTGTATAGAATCCACACCAGAGGATCCATAACTCGATATGGTTTTACTTCTTCAAGTTCTCCGGCGTCACTAGGCATACAACCGAAAGATGAAACGCCAAAAAATTTGTGATTGTCACCCCAATTGGCTTCGGCTCCACTTACGAAATCGGCTTCGTTACCATCATTCCAGTATTCGCATAAAGCACCCTTAATGGTGTCACTTATTTCATCGATTTTTTGTATATCAAATTTACCTGAATTTATATAGGAACTATCAGCAAACGAACTACCATCAAAGAATGCGTCGGTACTGAATCCCATGTCGCGAGCATTGTTTAATACAGTATCAAATTTGCTGAATACAAAAGCAAACGGTTTTTTGTGAAGGTTTTTTGCTTTATCGGAAATAAAGTTATTCAGTGTGGTTCCTGTATCTTCAATTGGAGTGGATATGTCGGAAAGGTCACTTAATCCTTTGCTCTTGATAATTTCTTGGATTTTATTTAAAGAAAGCGTGTCAAGAACAACAATAACACCTTCGGAATATTGTAGATATTTTACATTGTTGCTTACCGATGATTCGTCGTTGAAATTTTCACCGGCAGTATCATAGAATACCAAGTAGATAGTCTTTTTTGTGTCGAGGTGCTTTAATTGGAATATCCAAGGTATTCTTTGAGTAGTATCTTCTACTGCTGTTTTATTTAAAACTTGGTAATCTTTGAATAACTGATTATCCTTGTTCTTAAATAGGTTTTGAGTAGACTCTTCGGGGTGATTATCACGGTAAACTTGTTGAGGTGTAACTTGCAAACGTAACTTGTGCCCGTATTTTCTCAGTTGATGAATGAGTGCAACGATATAATTGGTTTTACCGCTTGCCGGACCTCCTACAACCGAAATGATCTCAGAACCTTCTTCAATCATATTGGATGGAAGCCAATTATGGCAGTGAGGGCACACGAAACGTCGTGAAGGATAACCGCAACGATTACATTTTGATTGTTCGAGAGATGGTCCGGTAATGCTGCTGAAAAATCCTTTCTTGGGTGTGAAAATGTGTCTTACTTGAGTCCCTTCTACCTTCCAATATGTATTGAAATTATGGTCAATGTCTCTTTCACATCTATATTCCCCGTTACAGTCTCTTTCCATGTTTTCACATTGGTACTCTACTTCATTGTTGTCAAAACCGTTGAAACAATATGGGCATAGTATATGTCTTTTTTTTGCCATAGCTTTTAATTTTTAGATTTGTATTGATACTCTATTGGCTGTGAATGCGTTAATGTTTAGTGATTCATCTTCATGTGGCTTAAAGTACACATATAGAGTGTTGGCATCTTTACATTCCACAAGAGGCAATTCTATGGTTTCATTGAAAATGATACCGCTTTCTCCTCTCTCGATGTCGTAGGAACGGCAGATGGTACGGTCGATTTTAACAAGTGGTTTGCCTTGTATGATGACAACACCACGACAAGGGAGGTTTCCACCTTTGAGTATTTCCACGCATACTTTTAACGATTTCTTGGTAGAAGCTCCGAAACCTAAGAAACCTCCTGATTTTTTTACTTCCAATTCGGCTGTAATTTTTACTTCCAACTCTTCTGTAAGTTCTACGATAGGGAGTTCTTCTAAGGTTAAGGCGCCATCTTCAATTTCTTTCAGAATACGTTTTCGTACCGATATATTGTTTTCACGTTCAAACTCTTTGAGTTTCTGCTTGTAAACAGGGTAACATTCTTCCAAATGGTCTATGACGGCATTTGCTTTATTTAATTCATCGCAAACGATTACGTAAGAACTTTGCAGTTTTTGTAGTTCACCACGAACCATATCGACAGAATCCTTAATACGTTTAGCTCCTTCAAATGCTTCTACACGGCTGAACGTTTGTTCCATTCCGCCTATGCGATTGAGCATGTTTTCAACATTGGAGAGTAGTGCTTTTACGTTTTCCTGTTCGTTGTTAATCGCATTAAGACACTTTCTTGCGTCGTTAAAATTACTTCCTTTGATATTGTTTTCTCGATCTCCTCGTAGTTTTATTTCGGCGTTTCTACTAGCTTTTTTAAATGCATTGGCAAAAACTGTGTTTACATTCAAGAATCTTTCATGAAGATTCTTTGCATCACCTTCAAGAGAACGAATTTTCTCTGATTCACCTATCCATAGTTTTACCGATTCCTGACGTAACTTTGTTTGTTTGTCAATCTTGTCAAACATAGTAAGATCTTCCTTTATTTCAGGAAGGGTAAAATACAAGGTGAGAATATCCTTTATATCATGGTCAAAGGAGAAATAAGTACTCTTCCTACCCATGTTTCCATTAATTTTTTCACGGAAACCATGATCTATAAAAGCGTCTCCTATAAGCAAAACATGAGCAAGGTCATTATTAATGACTCTGTTACGGAAATCTTTAAGGTTGATAATGATATTGCTTATTTGTTCATCTTTGTATGCGTCTAGTTGGCGGTTGTCTATTGAGATTTGAATATTCTTATCGGGTTCTATTGATAAATGGCTCTTAATATAGAAAATATCTGTACCTTGTAATGTGCGTTGTTGTAACCATTCTTCAACAAATTGTTTTTGATAATTTACCTCATTGATTCGTTCAGTGTCATCACGTAACACGTTGTTGTAGTTGAGTTTGTCAACTACGTATTGTGATAATTTAGTGCGAATCGGGTCTTCTCCGGCTTTTTCAAGTACCTTGTTTTCACTATATTGGAATTCATTACCGTCAAAAACCATACATGACATAAGAATGTCATCGCCACTATTGTGGAAAGAAAGAATTTTTTGTCCAAATTCTATGCCGGAATCGGTTCGTCTATAGTATTTAGCACAAAGGTCTTCAATTACGTGAGAATAGTTCTCGGTAACATAACCCTTTTCTTGCATATATTCCATAAAAAGTTTTTTTGCCTTCTTAGGAATATTATTAGCAAAAACATAAACAGTAGGAATGTCGGTGGATTGTCCTCCATTATTGATACTGTAAAATTGGGTTAATTCGTGAATTATACCCGAAAATCCTAAAAGAGCTGTATATTCTACGCTTAAATCATTTCCGGTTCCGTTTTTTATATACTTCTCACCTTTATCAAGTTTATCCCAAAATTCACCCAAATACCCCGGTAGATTACTGAAATATCTTGCTTTGAAGTTTTTTCCGAACTCATAAGTAGACGAACTATCGCGAGATACCTTGAAATAAAGCCATAAGCGACCATCGTCAGTACTTGTAAATTTTTCAACATTCCCACTATAGTTGCCTATAATGGGAATGATGAAATCTTTGTCTACATATAATACAAGTTTATTGTTGCTCATCGTTGATTGCTATTGAAGATTCTAGGAATTAAGGTATCTTGCAAGAACTTCAAGCCCGAAGCAATGAAGATAGGCATGCGATAAGACTCAATATTGTCAAGATTCTTATCTCTTTCAAAGAATGTTCCTAAATTAGGATCTTGTTGAGCTTCTTGAATGAGCTGATTTATTGCTCTTTCTGGAAGACATCCTGTCATCTTCAAATATTGTGAATAGTAATAGAAGAACCAGTTGAAATTGAAAAGTTGTTGTGGAAATATCAAGTTGTTGGTAGCAAACATTTTTTCTGTAATAACATCAAGTTCATTAAGTTCACGATATTGACCGTTTTCAAAGAACTGTACTCCACGTTCACCTATTACATCATGGCGAGGTTCGTCGCTTGTATTGTTTTGATTTTCTCCCGGAAGAGCTCCTTGATTGCCTCCATAAGCACCACCAAAAGCACTGCTGAAGGCACTTTGTGCAGGTGCGGATTGTTGTGCCGGAGCTGCAGCAAATGGGCTGCCAAAACCACCTCCACTTACTGTTGGTGGCATACCGCTTGGGAATCCTCCTTGAGCTTGTTGAGTTTGTTTCGGTGCGCAACGTCCATTTATACCGATAATTCTATCATTATCACTTAAGCTGACAAGACCTATAGCAACTTCACTCTTGTTTTCCATTGGGCTATCAGTACTGATATTTAAATTTTCAAGCTCAATTTGGATATGTTGAAGTTTCTCTCCGAATCCGAAGCGGATACAAGCTTTTAGATATTCAGCAGCAATATCTTTGAATGTGAATAATAACCATTCAAACATGCGACCGCCCTTACCATAATAACGGAAACTTATACGGTTAACTAAATTTAAATTTCTCTTTTCAATTGCTTCACGTATAAGAATACCGCTATATGTACATAAAAGACCTGTTACATAAGCCGGTAATGCAAATATTGCAGGGCTATTTACACGTAAATATTCATAGAATGTCTTAAATTCTGTGCGGTCCTTTAACTGATCAAAGATATTATTTAAATAATAAGGTGCTTGTTTATAGAGACGAGAATCGTCGCTAACGATATCACGAATATTTGTAACTTTTACACCTGTTGTCTTGGACTCGTGGAATTGATACAAGCAATGACGGAAATCCTTAGATTGATTGATTGCATCGAAGAATAGACCTGCTGCCATTCTTACAGAACATTGTGCCAAAAGCTCTTTTTCTAAATTGCCTGTAGCAGGATCGGGACCCATTCCAAGAACAAGAATATCGGAAGTACTACCACCTATATCTACACCTAAATACAATGTATCCGGACGTAACGATTTAATGTTGGAAGTAAGAGCATATTTACAAACTGCTTCTGCTTCAGTGTAGGCTACGGGAGAATCGAATTGTAACCCTTTAACAGGGCAACAATTTACGTCTTGGAATGTGTTGAATACATTTCCTAAAGAACCATATCCTTTCATTGAACTTGGATATGACCATGTGAGTCTACCAGTAACAAGCTGTTCTTCAAATAGATCGGCACAGATATGAATCCATATCATTTTCAAGAATGCAGAACGCTGATTTTCACCCTTGCTGGCAAGCCACTTCATATTGTAATTTAGTCTACCTACATTGGTTGTGATAATTTCCGAATCCATTTCTCTTACAGAGATATTGGTTTCATTTACCGGAATACCACCGGAAATTGCGTCGGCTGCATTGGCTGAATTCACATAACTTGGACCATGTTCATGAAGCCATGTTTTAATTTGACCGTTATTATTACGAGGTTGCTCGTTGCTGATAAATAATAGTTCATTAGGTTCAGCTAATGATGTTGGCGCATTATCAAATCCTACGATTGCAAGACGGTGATTTTTAAAAGGAACCGGTGTAGGATTTGCTGAATTAGGCTTCTTGTAGTAGGCACAAGTGTTGGTACTACCGAAGTCAATACCTACAGTTACCTTCTGGGAATCACTTAATTGATTTTGTCCCATATTGGTAATTTCCTTCATGTACTTGGTACCGTGTGTAAATTCAGATGTCTTTATGACTAGCAAACCTGCTTGAGATGGTTTTTCATTGCTACGAACTTTGATTTTAACGTATTCAAGCGGAGTTTTACTTTGAATAATTTCATAACGATGATCGTTTTCTCTTGCATTTTCAGGATAGCGTACCAAATACATACCGGAACGAGTCTCAGATTCAAGCATGTCAAATACATCAACATCTTGGAACTTAGGTGCCATGGATATATCATTGGAATTCAAGGGGTATTCATTATAGAAATAGTATTTATTCCAGAATTCCGACTTGAAATTAGGCCATGTAAATACCTTATTGATGTTGTCGTTGATTTTTGCACTATAAGTAACCGATTTTAATTCGACAAATTCATCTGTATCAAGTTTTGATTCAAGTTTAACGGTGACTTTTACCGTTCCGTTTTGAGCACTTGCTGTCGCACCTAATTTAACACCGTTTAAACTACCGTTTGGAGAGATTATGCCTTCAAGTGTTCCTTGAAACAAGCTTAATCCAAACTCTGTAAGCGGTAATGCAAAATGGTAAGCAATATCGGTAGAACCTTCACGACGAACAGGCAAATAGAATACAGGAGCATTATTATAGGCTTCGGTGTCCATTTGAGTGAACCAACCCATCAAATATTCGCTGTCAAGTAAAATGTCATTTATATCTACTTTCTTTTCTTCTACTATAAGAGTATCGTTTTTATTGGAACTGCGGTGGAAACCGTTGTCGTACCAATAATAATGAGTTGCTGTTTGGAAAAGTGATTTAAGCGGTCCTTGAGGTGTGGTTGCCGCACGGAAAGTCAATGGATATGGTTCCGGGTCACTATTACCGGTAATACCGAGTAAACCACGAATCTCACGAAGCCAAGCATTAACTTCTACTTGGAAAATTTTATCTATTTCTTCGGCGACATCTTTCTTTCCTGTACCTAATATTTCCTTAAGTTTTGCAATGTAGGTATCAAGATTATCATTAAGAATCTTCAAGAAAGAATATATTTTGCGGAAAACTTCAGGTTGTTCACTGAATTTCGCCTTATTATCGGGATGTGTAGGATCACTGAATTTACCGTTTACAATCAGGTCACTACGGTCTCCTATAAGATAGTTTACTCCGGCAAAAAGTATAGTATAAGGAGATGTTGCTCCGACAAGTACATATTTCTGTTTATCAGTTCCGCTTATGCTGTCATCTTTATAGAAAAGTAGCTGAATCTTAGCAGGATTCTGGTCTAATCCTCCGGGTACATGTTGCCATAGATTTACTTCGTCAAAAAGAGCAGCTGCATAGGTGGAAATAATATCCATACTTCCGTTACCCAAATGACGATCATTTTTCTTTAATTCGATAGGAGCAGAAAGGTAGAAACGGTCAGGATTCAAAATATAAGCAGCCATAAGACCACGCCATTCGTTGCGAAGTGACGCATAACACTTGTCTAGCATGCTTAAACCTTGTGTTTTAGGTGCACTTCCTAAAGCATAAGCCGTCATTTTTACTCTGGCCCAAGGTGAAGGTACTCCCGAAATGATGTCATAAAATGCTTCGGCAGTTGCATCACTATCGGCTTTTCCTGTTTCTATTCCCGGAATAAAAGAATTTATATTTGTTAAAGAAATCCACTGTTTAGCGTGTCCTTCTGTTTGATGTTCGGTAGATGTTATAATTAATGGTTTTGGCATAACTAATCCTCCTTATTTATTAATGTGGAAAATAAAGATTCTCGAACACACTGTATAGAGTTTCAAGAAGTCCTGAAATTGTTTTGTTCTTTCCTTGTTGCTTTTCGGCGCATAATACGGCGATAGGGTCGTGTATAAGAGCTTTTTTACTTCCGAAAAGTGAAGATTTTTCTTTGAAAGAAGGAGGGTTTTCCCCTACATATAGTTTCTTGTTGAACTCCATTTTATCAGGGTCGGCATCTTTGTTGAAAATTTCTTTGTTCAACAGCATACCATCGGTATAGTGTAAAGAAGCCGAATAGTAAAGTTGTTGCATCCATCCTGTATGATTCTTTACATCATAGAACAAGTCTAAATAGCCTTGAAGAGGTTCTAGGTCATTGTCTTTTATTTCGGTAAAATACTCAAGTTGACGGTTCTTGATAAAATCATTGATTTTATTATCAATAGTCATTGCAGTGAAAATACCGAGTTTCTTTTTGAATTTTTCATGATCTTCTTCGGTAAAATCGTCAAATTCAAGTCTCTTCACGTTGTCCTCTACTGCTCTGAAGAAAAATTGTGATTCATCATTGTCAACTTTGATTTTAAATACATCTTCATTTCCTGCAAGAGCTTTATCGCAACACTTAAAGAAGTCGTAAGCAGCAAACGCGGCAAGCAATTCGATATAATCAACAGGATTTTTCTGGTTTTCACCACCGGTGTCAAGACCTCCTCTGTCGTTACGTTCTTCAAGAGATATTGTGGAATCTCGTCCTATTAGATAGAAACGTTTATATGCTTTAGTAACGGTTTTGTCCTTATTATAGAACATAAGAGCTGCTTGTGAATTAAGTGCAAAATTATTTGGATCGGCACATTTTTCACCGGTTTTCTTATAAGCAAAGTTGAAATAGCTTGTGAGAACAACAGAGCCAAAATAGTTTCCTTCAATTATACTTTGATCATTTCCTGTAATTATACGAGCTGCTTCGTTTAATGCTTTAGGTAGAACAGGTATGGTAGAGGCACCGGTACCGCCAAATACAGAACCGAACACAAAAATCTGCTGATTGACACCGTTTCTTATCACGGCATTAATAAAATCTTTCAAGCCGGAACGACGAGTTGCGTCGTTTTTCACTTCCAATGCTTCATAGATAATAGCGTGATAAATAAGAATTGAACCCATTTGGGTTTGTGCGCGATATCCATGCTTCAAATTCATATCACGTGTGTCGGGTGTTATAAATAAATCTACAATATCGGTAGGCTTGCACATTTCATCTTCTGGAAGGGCTTGAGCTTGGTTTCCATATCGTGAAATAGTGCTGAATGTTGTGTTTGAATCGTAATTGGGACCAAACTTATAGAAATTTATTTTAGCAGAGAAAAAAGTGTTGTTTTTAGCATTAGTGTTGTTTATCCTATTGTATTTTTCAACAAGTTCTTCTACGCGTTTCATGTTACCGTTACCGGTATCGGTGTCAAGAGCTAGCATGTGTACTGTGGTTTCGTCATACATGCCCATTGCACATAAGTGTATGGTGTTTTCAAGGCAGCGCATACCGGTGCCACCTATACCCACCACGAATATATCTTTTGCCATAATACTCGTTTTTAGGTGTTAGCGATAGTGATTTCTATTAACGTTCTTTCTTAGGGAAGATAGAAGCAAGTTTGTTTTTTGTACTTTGCATTTTGCAAATAGCAAAACCTATAATGAAATAAAGTACAGCCGAAACAACAGCCGAAATACACATTTGCATCATGTATTTATTGATAAAGTTTAAAGCACGTGTAGGCTTCAAATAAATGAAATAATCGATTGCGAGTGGAGCCACAAGAGCTAGAACTAGTATAAGGAAGAACCATGTGCGACGAGTACTTCCGGAATTGTCGCGTGCGCCTGTTTCCGATGGAATTGCATTTGCAATTACAATCATTAATAGAACACATACTACTGCTATGATGGCAGCGTAAACATAAGTTGATACTGTTGCGGCAGTTAAATCAGCAGGAGTTTTAATCGCTGCATTTAGAATTAAATTAAGCATAATGTTATAGTTTTAAGTATTAATATTCTAGTGAATTGATATAGAAAGTGTAAATCACTTGTTTTGTAGTTGCCGGATTTACAATAGGAGAGTTGTTTATCATTTGGCGGATACTTTCAAAGAATGAACGGTTAAGTTCCCCTTTTGATGTAGGTGTTTCAAATTTGAATGCTTCGGCAATAGGTTGATTGGTAAAATTATCTTCAGCCTTGGCTACATACAATTCAACACGTAATACGTTATTACGGTCTGTTAGAAGTTGGGGTTTAAGTGTCAAATCTTTGTTGATATGAAGGCAGATTTCTCCGGTTTGTTGGAATACATTTTGGTCGATACTGAAAATGTTATTCAGTTCAGGCATATTTGCGTTGGTTTTAACAATCTTACTGTTGTTATATAGGCTATCAACAGCTTCTTGATATGCGTCTGCCATTTGAGTTACACGTACTCCTACTTCTGTGATTTTATATATACTGTTTTCTGTGTTTTTTGCATAAAGTCCTTTTACAAGAGGAGAACCATTCTTCAAAGTATTACCGTTAGCGTCAACTGCATTTTCAACTAAATAACTGTAAAGGTCTTTCCATCCTGTGTAATAAGTTTGACATTCTACGGCATTGTCCTTATAAGAAATATAAGTTTCTTTATCAAAAGTTGCAGCCTCATTGGCTTCAGGATATCCTTCGCTAAATGAAACAGCCGGAGCTTTGCTCGTAAGGTGTAATGACTTTACTCCAAGATCTTGAGGTGCATTTTTTGCAAAAATTTCATTGAGGTCATTTTCAATACGATCATCAGTGAAAATCATATAATAGCGGAACTTGTTGTATTTTCCTTTTTCAAGATAATTTTCACTGTAAACATAAAGATCGTGTCCTTTTTCAAGCCAAGTTTGAATTTCGGGAGCAAGGTAAGGATTATTTGTATTAAATCCTGCCACACCGCCTTGATAATATTCGGCGTCGGTAATAAGAATTGCTTGTTTATCTCCGGTAACAATACGACGTGCAGCTTCTTTGATATCGGCATTATTCACTTCACGGATTGTAGCAAATAGATCATAAACTTTTTGCTTGTCGTTGGTTTCTAGTTTTATAGCTTTCCCCTTGATAGAATAATAGTTAGGGGAACAATGTACGAAAGTTGGACGTACAGCATTGAAATAAGCGGAACCTTTAGCGTCGGCAACACATGTTGAATAGTCGACATAGAGGTCTAGAGAATCAGTTCGAAGCGTTTGTCGTTCTTTTGAGAAATTCAGAGCTTCAAGATTAGCGTATACTTCAGCCTCATTGATAGCAACATTATCACCACCTCCACAAGAACTGTTTCCTAAAGTGAAAATAGAACTAATAGCAGTTAAAAAAATGTATTTAGAAAAAGTTTTCATAAAACGATTGTTTATATAGGTTTATTTTATTCCTTAATTTTACTATTTGAAGAAAATTATTCCTTAATAATAGTATTTTATACTATAAGTTCGGTATAAAATGAACTTATAAATAATCTGTAAATATAGATAAAAAGTCTAAAACTAAAAAACTTTTGGTTTGTTTTTTTCTCAAAGTAGTAAAATATAGGGAAAGAAATGGGGCTTTAAGGTGGGATAATTGTTTTTTAAGATTTGATTTATAGTTCTGTGTGTTTTTTGCTATAATTATTTTTGTTCCTCTTTGGCGAGCTTTTCTTTGTATGCTTGCAGACGTTTGCGCCAAGCAGCACGCTTTGCTGCTTCTTTTGCCGCTTTTTGTTTAAGATATTCTTCGTATTGGTTTTCTAAGTAGTTGTCTGCCATTGTCGTGAATATAAAAATGGCATCCTTGATAATTTGGATGCCTTATTGTGTTTGTCGGGGTGAGAAGACTCGAACTTCCGACCTCTACGTCCCGAACGTAGCGCGCTGCCAACTGTGCTACACCCCGCCGATCTTTTTCAAGTGCAAAGATAATGCAAATAAATTAAAAATTAATATTTAAAATCAAAAATGTGAATTTATTTGTGCTGTTATGCGTTAAATATTACCTTTGTGATATTATTTAATAACTAAAAACTATTATGAAAAAACTTTTATTGTCATTGGTTTGTGGTATTTTTTTGAGTACAACAGCAATTAACGCGCAGAATATACAATTACATTATGATTTCGGAAACAATATTTATGATGAATTGAGTGAACGAGCAAAACTTACAACTACTGTTGAAATGTTCCGCCCGGACAAATGGGGTAGTACGTTCTTTTTCGTTGATATGGATTATGCTGATAATGAGGTGGCTTCTGCCTACTGGGAGATTGCTCGAGAATTGCAATTCTGGAAAGCTCCTGTATCTATTCATTTAGAATATGATGGAGGTATCAATTATATTAAAGACAGTTATTTAGGGGGATTGACCTATACGTATAACAATAAGAATTTTTCTAAAGGGTTTTCTTTAAGTGCTATGTATAAATATATTCATGGTAATGAATCACCAAATAATTTTCAATTGACAGGAACCTGGTATGTTAACTTCGGAAATGGGAAATTCTCTTTTTCCGGTTTTGCCGATTTTTGGCGTGAAAAACATATTGATGTTAATGGCAATAAGCACGATTTTGTATTTATAGCCGAACCTCAATTTTGGTTTAATTTAAATGCACTTAATGGAGTGGATAAGGATTTTAATTTAAGTGTTGGAACAGAATGGGAGATTTCATCTGATTTTGCTGTTATGGATGGTTGGTATTGGAATCCAACATTGGCACTTAAATGGACGTTTAAATAAGTATTAAAGTTATGACCATAATACATGCCAAGCCGACTCATGGGCTTGGCAATGTTTTTTATATATGGTAAAAAGTCATAAAAAGAGGTAAAATGAGAGTTTTTGGAGAAGATTAGGTGAATTTCACAAGAAATTTTTGTAATTTGGCAACTTGAAATAATCAAAAAGTAGAAAAATGAGAAGTTTTATCAATGTTGAAGATATAGGCGACTTAAAGCTCGCAGTTAAAGAGGCTCTAGAGGTTAAGGCTAATCGATTTGGATATAAATCGTTAGGAGAAAATAAGACATTACTTATGGTTTTCTTTAATTCGTCATTGCGCACCAGATTAAGTACACAAAAAGCAGCGATGAATTTAGGTATGAACGTGATTGTGCTTGATGTAAATCAAGGTGCGTGGAAACTAGAGACTGAACGTGGTGTGATAATGGATGGTGACAAGAGTGAACATTTGCTTGAAGCAATTCCGGTAATGGGAAGTTATTGTGATGTGATAGGGGTACGTTCATTTGCTCGCTTTGAGAATAAGAAAGATGATTATGAGGAAAAAATCCTTCAGCAATTCATCAAATACTCGGGGAAACCGGTTTTTGCTATGGAAACAGCAACAGTACACCCATTGCAAGCATTTGCCGACTTGATTACAATAGAAGAGTTTAAAAAAGTAGAACGTCCTAAAGTGGTACTAACATGGGCTCCTCATCCCAAAGCTTTGCCACAGGCGGTTCCCAATTCATTTGCGCAATGGATGAATGCGACCGACTATGATTTCATTATTACACATCCTCAAGGATATGAATTGGATTCGAAATTTGCAGGAAGTGCAAAAATAGAATATAATCAGGATAAAGCTCTTGAAGGAGCCGATTTTGTATATGCCAAGAATTGGAGTGCCTATAATGACCCTGATTATGGTAAAATTATAAGCAAAGATATGTCATGGACTATAACTACCGATAAAATGGCTCTTACTAATAATGCTTTTTTCATGCATTGTTTGCCGGTGAGACGTAATATGATTGTGAGTGATGACGTAATAGAGAGTACTCAATCTATTGTAATTCCGGAAGCGGCAAATCGAGAAATATCGGCTCAAGTGGTGCTTAAACGTATATTGGAAGGATTAAAATAAGGAAAATTGCAAATAAAATAATAATGAAGAAAACGATAATTATATTGATTGCAGTAGTTTCATCGTTGACATTGTTGGCTCAAAACCGTGATTTAAAGAATTGGAGTGATGGACCGTTAACATGGAATGACTTTAAAGGCAAAACTGTTATAAAAGGAACTCCTTCTTATCTGAAAGTATCACTTAATTCAGTTTCAAATGAGGAACTTACTGATAAAAAACTTCAATATAGAATAACGGCTAATGCTGTGATGGATCGTAATGAGTCTTATGCCGATACTTTGGTAAGAACAGAACGACGTTTGCGTTATCATCAGTTGCAGTTTGACCAATTGGAACTGTTTCGTCGTCGTTTACAAAATGATCTCAGTACAGGTATGAATGGACTTGAAGCTGATAAACGTTTGGCATATTATCAAAATCTTTACAAAGACCAAATTGAAACCATACGCATGGAAACCGAAGATGGTAATAATGACAAGAAACTTCAAGAATGGGAATATTATACGCGTAAAGGATTGGAGGAAATAGGATTACCTCCAGCTCCCGAATTTGTTCCGAGTGATTGGAGTTATGGGGTTTACTTGGGTATTGGTGGCGTTTACCCAAATTCGGACATAAAAGATTATTTTGGCAGTTGTTTCTCCTTTACTGCCGGTCTCACCGGAGGATACAAGCGATTAAAATTAAAGGCTGATATTTCGTATGGACAATCTGATTTCAATAAACCGAATGTATTTGGGGTGAAAGACTCACAAGGTAGAGACCTGCAGGGACCTATGAATGAATATGCTACTTATTTAGGTGTAGGAACCAATTTGGGTTACAGTCTTGTAGATTCAAAGCGTATTGCAGTCACTCCGTTTGTTGGAATGTATTGGAGTGGATATAATTGGAATATGGCAAATCTGAAATGGGAAGAAGATCCCGAAACAAAAGAATGGGTGAGCAAAGTTGCGAGTACCGAAAATGCTAAATTGAAAGACTTTAGCTGGATTGCCGGAATTGATTTTGATATAAAGTTACACACCTATGTGTCTTCTACTCCTTTTTTTCTGACCGGTCAGCGCGAACAATTTACATCCTCGGTGCGCATTACCCCATTCATAGCTCATGCCAAATTTAACGAAATAGGGGTAAAGGGGTATCATATTGGTTTTACTATATCTTATTCAGGTATAGCCCGTTCTCTTAAAATGAAATAATTAAATCAAAAGTCTTTAGGATATATCTTAGAGACTTTTTGATTTTTTGTTGAAACGATGGTTTTTTAGTACTTTTGCAGAAGAATGTAAATTTCCCTTATTGTATAGGGCTAAAAATGAACAATAAAAGCAGAATAAATGGAAGAAACTCTAATAAAACCAAAGGTTCTCGATTACGACGATATATGTAAAATGGTACCTTTCTTTGAAGGTAAACCAAAGTTGGTTAACTTTTTGTTTAAAATGTTGAAAGTCGATAAAGTTAACTGGTTACATGAAAATAATTATAAAACACCGGGAGCTCCTTTTACAAAGGGAATTTTAAAGGATTTGAATATAACAGTAGTAGTTGAGAATAAAGAAATACTGGATAATCTGTCCGATGAACCTTTTATAACAGTATCCAATCACCCATTTGGTGCTCTTGATGGTATTACTCTTATTAGTGAATTGGCTTCACGTCGCAAGGATTATAAGGTAATGGTAAATCTTATATTGAACTATATTACGGCAATGCGTGAGAATTTTATTGCTGTTGATCCTGTCGCTACCAACGATCCGGCAAAAAAAGCTGTTACAATGCGTGGTATTCGTGAAGCAATGATGCATGTAAAAAAAGGACATCCTCTAGGGTTCTTTCCTGCCGGTTCGGTGGCAAAAATCAATAGCAAATTACAAGTTGATGACCGTGATTGGCAACCATCTATAATCCGACTTATTCAGCAACTTAAAGTACCTGTAATACCGATTTATTTTCATGGTTATAATTCCATGTTCAGTTATGTTATGGGGCGTATATGTTGGCCTTTACGTTCACTCATGCTACCTAGTGAAGTGTTTCGCAAACAAGGCGCAACATTGCGTATGACTGTGGGCGAGCCTATCAGCGTGGAGGAACAAGCAAAATATCAAAATGTGGAGGAATTGACAAAGTTCCTGAAAGATACAACATTTGCATTAAAGAAATAAAATGAACGAAATTTCTCCCGACATATTAAAAGCAAAGCAACGTTATTCGATTATTGGAAATGCATCTGCATTGGTTAATGCAGTAGGAAGGGCTATACAGGTAGCTCCCATTGATTTGTCGGTACTTATCATTGGAGAAAGTGGTTCCGGGAAAGAATTTTTTCCAAATATAATTCATGATTATAGTGCACGAAAGCATAATCGTTATATTGCAGTCAATTGTGGCGCAATACCTGAAGGAACAATTGATTCTGAGCTTTTTGGTCATGAAAAGGGAGCTTTCACAGGTGCGATTTCTTCTCGTAAGGGATATTTTGAAGAGGCCGATGGGGGAACTATTTTTCTTGATGAAGTTGCCGAGTTACCTCTTACTACGCAAGCACGATTACTTCGTGTGCTTGAAAGTGGCGAATATATAAAAGTTGGTTCTTCTGTAGTACAGAAAACCAATATCAGAGTTGTTGCAGCAACCAATAAAGATATGTTGCAGGCGGTGAGTGAAGGAAAATTTCGTGAAGATTTATACTATAGATTATCTACAATACTCATTCAAGTTCCACCATTAAGAGCTAGAGGAAATGATATATTGCTTTTGGCGCGTAAATTTGCCGGTGATTTTGCCGAAAAATATAGAATGCCCAATGTAAAATTGCTTGATGACGCAAAAAATGCATTATTGAGTTATCGTTGGCCCGGAAATGTGCGTCAATTGAAGAATGTTATAGAACAATTATCCTTATTTGAGGCAGGTAATTCGGTAGACGCAGAACAAGTGAAAAAATATTTGCCGCAATATGGTGGAGATTATAAACCGGCTGTAACTTCGGCTTCGTCATTTAATTATAATCAAGAGAGAGAATTATTGTTCAAGATGTTGTTTAAAATGCAAAATGAACTTGACGAATTGCGTAGCCGTTTGGATAGTGAGCAATATCGAGCTCGTGAGACTCGCCATATAGATACAACTTCTTCGGAGATGCGCCATTCTCATTCTCTTATGCATTATCCGTCACAATATGATAAAACAGAAGAAACAAGTGAGGTAGAATATAGTGAAGTAGCGGGTGATGAACAAGATATACAGGATATAGAGCATGTCGCAGTAGAAAAGATATCGGCAAAATCACTTGGAACGATGACTTTGGAAGATACAGAACGTGAAACAATACGTCGTTCTCTTGAACGTAACGGTGGGAAACGTCGTCGTACTGCCGAAGAATTGAATATATCGGAACGAACTTTATATCGTAAGATAAAAGAGTATGGTCTTGAGTAAGTAAAATAATTAAATACGATAAACATGTTTAAACGATTATTTTCCATAGTGTCATTGATTTTGATATTTCAGGCTTGTAGTATAAGCTATAAGTTCAATGGAGCTGCGTTGGATTATGATATTTACAAGACTATCTCGATTTCTCAATTTCCTATACGTGCAGCATTGGTTTATCCTCCATTACAGCAAACGTTTGAGAATCAAATTACCGATATGATTACTCGTCAAACTCGCTTGCGTGTGGTTGATTCCAATAATACCGATTTACGTTTGGAAGGAGAAATAACAGGCTATACATTGAGTCCGCAGGCTGTTAACGAAGATGCTTATGCTTCTCAAACGCGTCTTACAATAACGGTCAGAGTGAAATATATCGATAACAAAAAAGAGGGTCAGGATATTGACCAAACTTTTTCGGCTTATCGGGATTTCTCCAGTACGGAGTTGCTTACTGATGTGCAAGATGAATTGTGTACACAAATCAGTAAGGAACTTGCCGATTTGATTTTTAATGCTACGATAGGAAACTGGTAATATCAAACAGATTGCGATGGATATAACAAGCGATATACGTGAAATACTTTCCGATTCGGCTGTTCGAGTAAAAAAAGAATGGTTGGAAGAAGCTTCTGCAAAGTATCCTTATTTTACTTTGCCTGCGTTGTTGTATCTTCATCATAATCAAGATAAGGACGGACTTGATGAAGAAATTTTAAATAAGTTGGCTGTTTCTTTCCCCGATAGAAAGGCTCTCTATGCTATTTTAGGGGAAAATGTGGCAAAATTTGCATCATTTTATCCTCCTGAACCGGAGCCGGAGCCATTGGATACCGATTCTACCCTCGATACATTCCTTGCTACTTATGGTAATAGTGACGAAAAAGAGTTGGAACTGTTGAATCGCATGATTTTTAATCCGGTACCGGATTATGCTCAAATGCTTGCAGCCGAAGAAGAACGAAGTAAGCCGTCGTCGATTGATTTATCGTCTTCTGCCGATAGTGATGATGTGTTGATAAATCAATTCATTTTGAAAACAAAAGAAAAACCGGGTTATTTCCCTACGGAAAAATCATCAAAATCTGTAATTGTCGAGCAAGAAGTTAGAGAAGAACCAATTGAGTCGCCTACGGTTACAGATGACTCAATGTTAAGTGAAAGTCTGGCTAAAATATACATAAAACAGCGTAAATATTCTAAGGCTCTTGAAATTATTAAAACCATAAGTTTGAAATTTCCAGAAAAAAGTATTTACTTTGCAGACCAAATTCGTTTTTTACAAAAATTGATTAAAACAGAAAATATAAAAAATAATAAATAAGTCATGTACATTTTTTTAAGTATTCTTATTCTACTCGCTTCACTTTTGTTGATTGGCGTAGTACTTATTCAAAAATCTAAAGGTGGTGGTCTTGCTTCCAATTTCTCAAGTGCAAACCAAGTAATGGGAGTTCGCAAGTCAACCGATTTTATTGAAAAAGCAACATGGACTCTAGCTATTTTCATTGTTGTATGTAGTATCGTTTCTGCGTTCTTTATTCCTAACACATTGGTACAAGGAAGTCGTATTGTTCAACAGCCGGTACAACAAGAGCAAAGTACTCCATTTGCTACAGAAAAGGCTGCTCCTGCTGCAGCAACTGAAGCTCCGGCTCCTGTAGCTTCTGAACAAGGAAAATAATTTAGAAGTTATTAAAAAGATATATAGCGGCGGTGCAATCGAGTAAGATATTTGTGCAGTCGCTTTTGTCGTATCTATATTTCTCAAATATTAAATCACTACTATGGAATCAATTAGCGAAATTTTCAGAATAGGTACAGGTCCTTCCAGTAGTCACACGATGGGACCTCGTAAGGCTGCACAGGCTTTTCTAGAATCCAATCCGAGTGCAGTGAGATTTGAGGTGAATTTATACGGTTCTCTTGCTGCAACCGGAAAAGGACACTTAACCGATAAGGCAATAGAAGATGTGTTGTCTCTTGTTGGTGAAGTTAAAATCAATTGGTTGGCAGGAACAGTTCTCGATTATCACACAAATGGAATGAAATTTCTTGCTTTTGATGATACCGGAGCTGTTCTTGATGAAAAGATTGTGTACTCCGTAGGTGGTGGAAAAATAGTATGGGAAAAGGATATTGCAGGTGGGGAAGAAGATAAAAAATCGATATATTCTATGCATCGCATTTCCGATATTTTGGAATGGTGTGAAAAAACAGGAAAAAGTTATTGGGAGTTTGTAGATGAATGTGAGGGTGAAGGTATTTGGGACTATCTTCATGAGGTGTGGGACGTAATGAAAGATTCGGTAAAACGTGGACTTGAGGCTGAAGGTGTTTTGCCCGGTGGTTTGGGGGTACGTCGTAAGGCAATAAGTTATTATATGAAAGCTAGTGGACGTTCCAATAGCCTGAAAAGTCGTGGGTTAGTCTATTCCTATGCTCTTGCCGTGAGTGAGGAAAATGCTTCGGGTGGATTGATAGTTACAGCTCCCACATGTGGTTCATGTGGAGTTCTTCCTGCTGTACTATATCATTTGTATTTATCTCGTGAGTTCTCGGAAAAACGTATTTTAAGGGCTCTTGCAACAGCCGGTATATTTGGTAATGTAGTTAAGACAAATGCATCAATATCGGGAGCAGAAGTTGGTTGTCAGGGAGAAGTGGGTGTTGCTTGTGCCATGGCTGCTGCTGCCGCCAGTCAACTATTCGGCGGTTCTCCTTCTCAAATTGAATATGCAGCCGAAATGGGGCTTGAACATCACTTGGGCTTAACTTGTGATCCGGTGTGTGGGCTTGTTCAAATTCCATGCATTGAACGAAATGCATATGCTGCAGCCAGAGCATTGGATTCCAATTTATATTCATCTTTCTCGGATGGTGTACATAGTGTGAGTTTTGATAGGGTTGTAGAAGTGATGAAACAAACCGGTCATGACTTGCCAAGTGTGTACAAAGAAACTTCACAAGGTGGTCTTGCTGTAATCGATTAAGTATTATTTAAAATAGAAAGTGGAGACTCCTATATTGGGATATCTCCACTGTGTTTTTTACCGTGATATTAAATAAATCAACTACAAACTTAAGATAGATATTTTTTACTACGCACATTATTATATTGTGTGAAAATAAATTGTAGATTTATCTATTGTAGTGCGTAAATTTAGTTGTGTTTAATTGTGGTACAAAAGTAATGATAATTTTTAATCAAAAATAAAAGTTGAGTAACAAATTGTAATAAAATTGAATATTTTAACAATAAAACATCGAGAATTTGAGGTGTTTTGCGATAAAATTGTAAAAGCGACATTTATTTGATATAAATATTGAAAAGAATTATCTTTGCAATATGATTCTAGATAATATTTCCATACTGAATTTTAAAAATATAGAGGAAGCTGCTTTGCAATTTTCTCCTAAAGTAAATTGCTTTCTTGGTAATAATGGGATGGGGAAAACCAATGTTTTAGATGCCATATATTATTTAAGTTTCAGTAAAAGTTATATGAATCAGGGAGATAGTATGGTGTTGCGACATGGTGCGGATTTCTTGATGTTAAAAGGAGGGTATGTTCGGCGTGAAGAACAGGAAGAGATAGCTTTATCGTTACAACGTGGAAGACGTAAAATCCTAAAACGTAATGGGAAAGAATATAAGAAACTGAGTCAACACATAGGATTGCTACCTGTAGTGATGGTGTCGCCAATGGATTGGGAACTTATAAGAGGAGCCGGAGAGGAACGACGTCGACTTATGGATATGATAATATCTCAAAGTAACCAAGAATATCTTGCGGCTCTTATAAGATACGGTAAAGCTGTGGAAAATCGTAATGCAATGATACGTCAGGGGTATCGTGATCCTATCCTTTTTGAAACTGTTGAAGCACAAATGTGTGTCGATGCCGGATACGTGCATGAATGCCGTAAGATATGGGTAGAAGAATTTTCTCCCATTTTTATGGATTATTATAGAGCTATTTCGGGTAGTGCAGAGATTGTAAAACTTTCTTATAAGAGTCATCTTAATGACGTCTCTATGGCAGAATTATTATCGGTTAATAGGGAACGCGATATGATAGTAGGATATACAACGCATGGTGTTCATCGCGATGACATAGAGTTGCTTTTGGGAGAGCATAGCATGCGTAAGACAGGCTCACAAGGGCAGTGTAAAACTTATACTATTGCATTGCGGTTGGCTCAGTATGATTTCTTGAAACAAGAAAGTGGTATCACCCCGATACTTTTGTTGGACGATATTTTTGATAAATTGGATGCAACCAGGGTTGAAAATATAGTGTCAATGGTGAGTAATGGAGATAATTTCGGTCAAATCTTTATTACCGATACAAATCGAACTCATCTTGATGAAATCGTAAAACACACCGGTAGAAATTATCGCATATTTACAGTGAAAGATGGGGTTATTCTGCCTGATGAACCATTAGAAGGGAGGGGATGATATGAAGCGTACCAGTGCCGAAACGGTAGGGCAAATTATTCAACACTATTTGGAAACAGAAAAGCTGGATACAAAGATGTATGAACTTCAAGTTGCTGAATTGTGGGCTGACGTTGTGGGGTACGGAGTGAATCGTTACACTGTGAATCGTTATGTGAAAGATGGATGTCTATATGTACGCCTGTCATCGGCAACGTTGCGTAACGAACTTATGTTGGGGCGTTCCGTTTTGGTTAAGCGATTAAACGAAGCGGTAGGTCGGGAAGTAATAAAAGATATAATTTTCAGATAAAAACATCATGAGTAAGAATAATCCTTTTTATATAGAGCCGGAGGCTCCTTTTAAGCACACTTTGGACGTGCAAATAAGATTTAATGATATTGATGCACTTGGGCATGTAAATAATGCCGTGTGTATGGAATTTTTCGATTTGGGAAAGGCAAAATATTTTACGGCTGTCAATGGTGGACCGGTGGATTGGCGTACGGCAAATGTGGTAGTTGCCAATGTGAATTGCAATTATCTTGCTCCTATCTATTTCAACGAATCTATAGCGGTGCAAACACAGACAGTATATGTGCATGATCGCAGTGTGAAACTGTTGCAACAACTCATTAATACTGAAACGAGTGAGGTAAAATGTCAATGTGTAGTGATAATGGTAGGTTTTGATGTAAAAGCAGGAGTTTCAGCTCCTATTTACGAAGAATGGAAACAACGCCTCACCGCTTTTGAAAACCCTAATACATAAGAAACATTTTTTCTTTGACAGAATAACACAAAAACAAAAGGAGATGGAAAATTTAGTGAATTTGGGCAGTGTGAAACAGAGATATACTGCCCCTGAAATTTTGAGAAATTGCCCCCTAAAACGTTTTGGTCGGTGGGGTCAATATTTCATTAAATTATTTTCTGTT
>CAZTFX010000017.1:0-32624 GCA_964613095.1 uncultured Muribaculaceae bacterium
ATCACTACAAAGGTATCACTTATTTATAGAAACACATACTTTTGCTACTGAGCCTATGATACCACACAACGGTGGCATAGATATAAGCAACCGACGCAGGTGCTATTGCCAATCTTATCTTCATGAGAGTTACAAACCGCCAAGTTTGAGATTTGAAGACAAAATTTCAATAACACCTTTCGTTAATATGTAAAGACACCACAATCAACGCTTTGACTGCTGTATCTGTCACAAAGATAATGAAAAATGTTATCGGTGGAGCTATTTCGGCAAAATAAATTTGTATATTCCGAATATAGAAAGAGAATTAAACAAAAGAATCGACCGATATTCAGAGTTTCCCATTATCGCAATAAGAGTAGTATTCATCAAACGGAGTAACGATAATATGGTCGAGCAACCGAATATCGTTTACTTTAAATTACATCTTCGAGAAAAGACATCTTTTTGGTATATGTTAATTGTATTCACAATACATAAAAAGCTTCCTTTTGAAGTTCTTTTTCCTATAGACAGCATTAATCTGTACATTCATTTCTTTATCATATCAATTTTTATTAGTTTTGCATTATGGAAGTTTTAGCGAATATATCAAATAATAGTGAAATTATTTCGGCCGTAAAAATCATTAAGAATGCTATTCTTAATAGTCGTTATAATGCAGCTCGATTAGCAAATCGTGAAATGCTAACATTATATTTTAATGTTGGAGAATTTATTTCAAGCAATAGTAGAAATGCTAAATGGGGTTCTAATGCCATATCGTCTATATCAGATATGCTTCAAAAAGAATTACCCGGACTTCGTGGCTTTTCTGAAACCGGGATTAAGCGAATGAGGACATTCTATGAGGGCTGGAGTAAATATATCGCAAATCGTCCAATGAAGATGGACGATTTGAAATGCGTCGTGGAATCTCTATCACTTCAAAATCGTCCGATAGGGTTGGACGATTTCTCTAAACAAGAAATCGAATGGTTTTTAAGTATCGGCTTTTCTCATCATTATGAAATTCTAATAAAAACAGAAACATTACAAGAACGATTGTTTTATATTCGCAGATGTGCTACAGAATTTTGGTCTGTTGAGAAATTACGCTATATGCTTAAATGCAATTCTTATAACACCGCTGTTGCTACAAATACTTTTGAATCAACGATTATAGATAAAGATTTACGTGCTGTTGCTTTAAGATCTTTTAAAGATGAATATCTTCTTGATTTTGTTAATATTGAAGACCCTGATACTTTTGACGAAAAGGTATTGGAAAATCAGATTGTTCATAATATCAAGAATTTTATTATGGCATTTGGCAATGATTTTGCCTTTATGGGAAATCAATATCGAATAATTGTTAGTGATAAGGAATATTTTATAGATTTATTATTTTATCATCGCACTTTGCGATGTTTGGTAGCTGTGGAATTAAAAGCTACTGATTTTAAGGCTGAATATGCAGGAAAGCTTAATTTGTATTTATCTGCTCTTGATGAATATGTAAAAAATCCTGACGAAAATCCATCGATAGGCATTATTTTATGTCGCGACAAAGATGAAAAGACTGTGCAATTTGCTTTTCGTGGTATTAACACTCCTATGGGTGTTGCAAAATATAAAACGGCTGATGAACTTCCTCCAGAAATAAGAAATGCATTGCCAAGTGCAGAAGAGTTAAAGAAACTACTATAACTAAAAAGCGATTCAATCGTTGATTGAACCGCTTTCTGTGGTGGGCGTTGACGGATTCGAACCGCCGACCCTCTGCTTGTAAGGCAGATGCTCTGAACCAGCTGAGCTAAACGCCCTCATTGATTTCTCAATTGCGTTGCAAAGGTACATCTTTTTTTTGAATTGACAAATAAAAATGAAAAATATTTAAAGATTTTCTTAGAAAAATTGTGTAAAGTGTTGTAAATTTGCAAAGTCAAAATGATTATGAAAAACTTAATGGATTGATTTATTGTATAGTGACAAGTTGAAAGATAAATAAAGATAAACCTATAATAAAAAAACATATTAAAATGAATTTAAGTACCCTCACAGCGATATCTCCCATTGATGGTCGTTATCGTGGAAAAACAGAATCTCTAGATGCATTTTTTTCGGAGTTTGCATTGATACGTTATCGTGTAAAAGTTGAAGTGGAGTATTTTATAGCCTTATGTGAATTACCATTGCCTCAATTAAGCAGTGTACCGGTTGATGTGTTTGATACATTACGAGCTATTTATAGTGATTTCTCATTGGAAGACGCACAACGTATAAAAGACATAGAAAGTGTTACCAATCATGATGTAAAAGCTGTGGAATATTTCTTGAAAGAAAAATTTGACGCTTTAAATCTTGAGTCATACAAAGAATTTATACACTTCGGATTGACTTCTCAGGATATAAATAATACCTCTGTACCTATGTCAATCAAGGATTCTATGAATGAAGTCTTACTTCCATTGGTTCAAAAAGTAATTGACCGATTGAATGCTTTTGCCGAAGAATGGAAAGATCTTCCAATGCTTGCAAAAACGCATGGTCAACCGGCGTCACCTACTCGTTTGGGTAAAGAAATAAAAGTATTTGCCTATCGTCTTGAACAGCAACTTGCACAATTAAAAACAGTGCCTGTGAGTGGTAAATTTGGTGGAGCAACAGGTAATTTTAATGCTCATTTGATTGCATTTCCTAAAGTTAATTGGCTCTTGTTTGCCGAAAAATTTTTGAGTGAAAAGCTTGGAATAGAACGTGAACGATGGACTACTCAAATTTCAAATTATGATAATTTTGGTGCGCTTTTTGACGCCATGAAGCGCATAAATACCATCATTATTGACCTTGACCGTGATATATGGCAATATATTTCGATGAACTATTTCAAGCAGAAGATTAAGGCTGGAGAGGTTGGGTCGTCGGCTATGCCTCACAAAGTGAATCCTATTGATTTTGAAAATTCCGAAGGGAATTTAGGTATTGCAAATGCTGTTTTGGAGCATTTATCTACAAAATTGCCTATTTCACGTCTTCAACGTGATTTAACCGATTCTACTGTATTGCGTAATGTGGGTGTACCATTGGGACACATGGTGATTGCAATGGAGAGTACATTGAAAGGGCTTGGAAAATTAGTATTAAATGAGGAAGCTATAAATGCTGATCTTGACAATATGTGGAATGTTGTAGCTGAAGCAATACAAACTATTCTGCGTCGTGAGGGTTATGAGAAACCATACGAGACATTAAAGGCTCTTACTCGTACTAATAGTGTGGTGAATGAGCAGAGTATTTCAGAGTTTATAGACACTTTGAATGTAAATGATGAAGTCAAGGCTGAATTGAAACGTATAACTCCTCATAGCTATACAGGATATTGATTTTTAAAAAAACAATGAATGTAACATAAATCTTTTTTGCAAGGTAGTTGTTTTTGTATAAAAAGAGCTATCTTTGCAAGAAAGAATAAGAAAAGATTTAATTACAATAGAACTTTGAGACAATTTAAACCTTATTAATACAAACAGCCGCGAGGCTAAAAGGATATATTTATGGAAGAAAATCTAGAAAAAAAACCAAAAAGACCGAGAATCGGTGAAATGAGAGCAACTGAGGGTGTCGGCAACGGCGAACAGTTTGAAAAGGTTAGTTATGACCAGGAACATGTAGAGCAAGGCTCTTATGTACAGCGTCCTTATGGTAATAACCGTATGGGTGGATATGGACAAGGCGGATATAATAGCAACCGTCAAGGCGGGTATAATAATAATCGCCAAGTAGGTTATAATAATCGTCAAGGTGGCTACAACAACCGTCAAGGATACAATAATAATCGTCAAGGCGGATATAACAACCGTCAGGGAAGCTATAATCAGCGTTATAACAGCTACGATAATGGAGGTGATGGAGAACAACAAAACTCCGGAACATACAACAATCGTCAAGGCGGATATAATAACAACCGTCAAGGTGGTTACAATCAGTATCGAAGCAATAATAATTATGGTAATAATCGTCAGGGTGGTTACAACAATCGTCAAGGCGGCTACAATAATAATCGTCAGGGTGGTTACAACAATCGTCAAGGCGGAAAGAAATACAATAATAACGGAGGGGAAAGAATTCAACAAATGCGTTTTACACCACGTCCAAAGCGTGTTGAATATGAAATGCCTGAATTTGATCCAAATGAAGCAATCCGCTTAAACAAGTTCATGGCTAATGCGGGTGTTTGCTCACGTCGTGCTGCCGATGAATTGATTCAACAAGGTCTTGTTAAAGTAAATGGTACTCCTGTAACCGAATTGGGTACAAAAATCACTCATAGTGATGTTGTGGAATATAACGATAAAGTTGTTGTATTGGAGAACAAGTGCTATATTTTGCTTAACAAACCGAAAGATTGTGTGACAACAAGTGAAGATCCTAACGGACGTAAAACTGTTATGGATTTGGTTAAAGGTGCATGTGATGAACGTATATATCCTGTTGGACGTCTTGACCGTAATACTACCGGTGTCCTTCTTTTGACAAATGATGGTGATTTAGCGTCAAAACTTACTCATCCTCAGTATGTGAAGAAGAAAATATACCAAGTATGGGTTGATAAAGCCATTTCGGAAGAACATATGCAACAGATTGCCGATGGCGTGGAATTGGAAGATGGTCCTATCCATGCCGACGCAATAAGTTATGTTTCTCCTACTGACCGTAAACAGGCCGGTATTGAAATTCACTCAGGTCGTAATCGTGTAGTTCGTCGTATTTTTGAATCACTTGGTTATCATGTCGTAAAATTGGATCGTGTTTATTTTGCCGGTTTAACAAAGAAAGATCTTCCTCGTGGTCGTTGGCGTTACTTGACACAAGAAGAAGTGAATTTCTTGAAACAAAATTCATTTGAATAATAAAAAAAGACTATAATAACATACTATTATGAGTTTGAAAAGAACTAAGATTGTTGATATATTCAATTCAACACTGATAGGACAACAGGTGTGCGTAAAAGGATGGGTACGTACTCGTCGAGGAAACAAGAACGTGCAGTTTGTTGCGTTGAATGATGGTTCTACAATCAAGAATATACAAATTGTTGTTGACCTTGCTAAATTCAGTGAGGAAGAATTAAAACCTATTACAACAGGTTCCAGTCTTTGTGTGGAAGGTTTGCTTGTCGAATCTCAAGGAAAAGGACAAACATGTGAAATCCAAGCTGAAAAGATAGAAATCTATGGTACAGCCGATCCAGATAGCTATCCTTTACAGAAAAAAGGTCACACGATGGAATTCCTTCGCGATATTGCGCACTTGCGTCCACGCACCAATACATTTGGTGCCGTGTTCCGTATTCGTCACAATATGGCAATAGCTATTCATCAATTTTTCCATGAAAGAGGTTTCTTCTATTTCCATACACCGCTTATTACGGCTTCGGATTGTGAGGGTGCCGGACAAATGTTCCAAGTAACGACCATGAACCTTTATGACTTGAAAAAAGACGAAAACGGTTCTATACGTTATGATGGGGATTTCTTTGGAAAACAAGCCAGTCTTACCGTATCCGGTCAGCTTGAAGGGGAACTTGCTGCTACAGCATTAGGCGCAATTTATACTTTCGGACCTACATTCCGTGCCGAAAATTCAAATACTCCTCGCCACTTGGCTGAATTTTGGATGATTGAGCCTGAAGTTGCATTCAACGATATCACAGACAATATGGACTTGGCTGAAGATTTCATCAAGTATTGTGTGAAATGGGCTTTGGATAAGTGTTATGATGATGTGAAGTTCTTGAATGATATGTTTGATAAAGAACTTATTGAACGTCTTGAAGGTGTATTGAAACAAAATTTTGTTCGCTTGACTTATACCGAAGGTATCAAAATTCTGGAAGAAGCTGTTGCGGGTGGTCACAAATTTGAATTCCCGGTATATTGGGGAGTTGATTTGGCATCTGAGCATGAACGTTTCTTGGTGGAAGAACATTTCAAGTGTCCGGTAATATTAACCGATTATCCGAAAGAGATAAAGGCATTCTACATGAAGCAAAACGAAGATGGAAAGACTGTACGTGCGATGGACGTTTTGTTCCCTAAAATTGGTGAAATTATAGGAGGATCTGAACGTGAAGAAAGCTATGACAAATTGGTGAAGCGTATTGAAGAACTGAATATTCCGATGAAAGATATGTGGTGGTATCTTGATACACGTAAATTTGGTACAGTTCCTCATTCCGGTTTCGGACTAGGCTTTGAACGCTTGTTGCTGTTTGTTACAGGTATGGCTAACATTCGTGATGTGATACCATTCCCTAGAACTCCGAATAACGCTGAATTTTAATTATTAAAAGATTATAATAAAAAAAACTACTATTTGGATTCCAAATAGTAGTTTTTTTGTATCGCAAGATATATGATTAAAATATTTCCGGATGAGATACATTATTTTCGTTGAACTTGTTTAATATCTTTTCGGCGATAGCTTTCATTTCTTCGGCAGGAATCTGTTTCTTCTCGGTGAAGAAATTCATGTCGCTTTCGTCATTGATAGGCAATAAATGTATGTGCGCATGCGGCACTTCCAAGCCCATTACCGCTACACCGATGCGCTTGCAAGGCATAACAGCTTTCATACTCTCGGCAACACGACGTGCAAATACCATGAGCGATGCATATTCGTCTTGTGGAAGATCAAACAGATAATCAACTTCGTGTTTTGGCACCACAAGCGTGTGACCTGCAGCTACAGGATTGATATCAAGAAATGCGTAGTGCTTATCGTCTTCTGCAACTTTGTAACTAGGAATTTCTCCTGCTATGATTCTTGAAAAAATTGAAGCCATGATGAAGCGTTTTTTACAAAGTTAAATAGAAATGTCCATAATCTCAAACTGCATAATTCCTGCAGGTACTTTGATGTCTACTACATCACCTACTTTATGCCCCATTAGACCTTTTGCAATGGGGGTAGATGTAGAAATCTTCATTTCGCGAAGATTTGCTTCCGAGTCAGCTACTATAGTATATTTTTGTGTAGCACCATTTTTAACGTTTTTGATAGTGACAATACTCATTAATTGAACTTCATCGGTAGTGAGCTTGCTTTCGTCAATGATACGAGCATTGGCAACAAGGTCCTTAAGCTGTGCAATTTTCATTTCAAGCATACCTTGAGCTTCCTTAGCAGCATCATATTCGGCATTTTCAGAAAGGTCACCTTTGTCACGGGCTTCGGCAATGGCACGAGAAATTTCAGGTCGCTTAACGTTTTCAAGATAAGCAATCTCTTCCATTTTTTTCTTATAGCCCTCTTTTGTCATGTAGCTTATAGCCATTATATATAAATTTTAAAGATTAGTAAAAAATAAAAGAATCTCCACTTGGTTAAAAGTTGAGACCCCTCAGTTTCTTGTCATTATTCCGATGACAAAGATAGGGAGTATTTTTGTAATGAACAAAGAAAAGCCGCTAAAGTTTTGTTTTATTCCTTAAAATTGTTAAAAATCATACTTTATATACCTCTAAAAATCAATGTCTTATTTGCGATGTGTTATCATCTGCTTGAATTGTGTCGCACTATGCAGGATTGTTATAGCAAGTATGATAATAGTTATCCATATATAGTTTATTTCCATTGATACTAGTGCCGAAGATGTTGTAAACAAGGACCAAACAAACCATTTATAACAAGATTTCTTTAACGTTAAATTGAATTTGTGATAATATATATAAGCTATTATGATTGTATAGACTAAATACCAAAGAATAAATGAAACACCGAATCCGTCAAGACCAAATAAATTGAAGAACGAGATGTATAGAAGCAGGAAAACAATAGTACTTGTTGTTTCGGTAAAAAAGAAAGTTTTACCTTTTCCTTTAGCTAAAATCACGTATGCCATACACCAAGATACCGCACGGAAAATCATGCCTATAATACCTACTGATATAAAGGTTTCAATAATGAAGAAATCCGGAGTGTATAAAATGGAGATGATTAATCGTCTGCATAAAATGAATGCAATTATAACAGGGGTAAGTACCATTAAAGCAATATTGATTTCTTGTGATACGAACATGTTAAGTTTTAGATTGCTATGTGCAACTTTTGACAGTCTTGGGTAATATTCAAAACAAAGAGCAGTGAGAATAAGTCCTGTATATTTTGCTATAAGTGTATAACCAGCCTGATAATATCCTACTGTTTCGGTTGAAGAAACATTGTTGAGATATGAGATAAAAATGTAATTGGATGTTTGTGTCACCACATCGATGAGAGTGATGAAAATACCCAATTTCAAGAAATCTTTTCCAATGTTTATGGTGTCTTTGACAGATAAAGTCTGACCTTTTATTCCTACATCTTTATTTCTTAAAAGATAGCTGAAAAACAGAATAGATAAAGAGTAGCAAATGATACTTGGTATGATACTGTTCTCTCCTAAAAAATAGAAAAGAGGTATTGATAACAGTAATCCGGTAAAAGCTCCATATAGAGAGGCTTTAGCTAATTTTTTCAGTAGGGCGGTTCCTTGTAAAATGGAGTGTTCTCCATTTGTAAGAGTATTAGCCATAATAGCGATTGATAATGCAATATAACCCCATACGTGATTTTTGTTTCCGAAAGACATTTGGCTTAATATGGGAGATGCTAAAGCAATTACAATAGCACCAATAATCCCAAGTGTAATAGACCATCTGCGTACTACTGTACAAATCCTATCTAATCTTTCGTTTTTATCGGATTCTTGTGATATGTCTCTTATTGAACTTGTACGTAATCCCAGATTGGTAATATTTCCTATCATTTCGATGGCTGAATTAAAGATAGCGAACAATCCCATACCTGCAGGACCTATCCATAGAGCAATAAGTTTAGTTCTGATTATTGAGCACAGAATATTAAATATTTGTATGCTCCCGAACATACCCATTGCTTTAACTATGGTTCGTGAAAGGTTGGTTTGTTCTCTCTTTTCCATCAGAACACAAGTTTATAGATGTTATGAACTATTGCACGCCCACCCATACTGCATTTTTGCATTATTAATCCATTGTTAAGGTATCTGCCATGTTCCTCATTGGAAATTCCGAAATCAAAATATTTGTTTTTCTGAAACTCTTTATGTATTAAATGCCTAAAAAGTAATGGTAATGCACCGATTTCTCGTCCTTCTGTGCTGCTTGCTATATATTGAGAATGAGCTACAATACCGGTGTCAAAAATAACAGTACCGGCAAGGATTTTATCATTCTTCATGGCAATAAATAACCGTATGTTCTCAGGAAAACGACTCTTTAATAACATTATTTCGTCTAAAGAATGAACAGGGGATACATCATATTTTTCTTTAAGCAACTCGCGTAATATAACCCAAAATTTAGCGTAATCATCACTCTCTATGATTTCAACACCGGACTTTTCTGCGTAATTTGCAATATTTCTGTAATTATTATTAAAATGAAAAGGATGATCTAATGGTATGGTTGTGGATATATTTGTTTCCAATATTGTACCATTGTGTTTAAATATAGCATAAAGGTCTTCTTCGGCAGGGTAACTATGATATATATATGGTACGGCTTTATAGATGAGCTCTTTTATACCTATTGATGGTAGAAAGTTTTTCATTTCATCAAATATCTCAAGCATGTTTATGATATTGAAGTGCTTTGAACGAATAAGCCAACCACCATAAGTCAGTCCTTGATGAGAATAAAGTGTGTTGCCAGCACGATTAGCCGGGAGAACTGCTATTATCTGTCCTTTGGCATACGCTATAAGTGAACAATCATCAAATCGGTCACTATGGTAATCCATATAATCACGATTATGCAGGAATGTTGAGTTTTTACATTCAGCAACAAATTTATTCCATGTATCGTGCTGTTTAGGAGTGTATATTTTCAACTCTATCATTGTTGTTTCTTATTTTACCCAAAGTTGTGGATTTAGTTTTTCTCGTTCTTTTCTTACTTCAAAATGTAAAATAGTTCGATTATCGTCTTCGGGATCGGAAAATATTTTACCTATTTTTTGGTTTGCTTTTACCGATTCCCCATTGGAGACATAAATCTCACTTAAATTTACGTATATGGTAAGGTAATTACCATGTCTCACCATTACTATGGTATTAAATCCATCTTGACGGAAAACAGCCGAGACTTTTCCATCAAAGACTGCTCTTGCATTAGTCCCGGATGGTACTTCAATATCTATACCGCCGTTGTCGGTTTGTACATATTTTAATTCGGGATGTTTATGTCGCCCGAAAGGTCTTACGATTTTATATTGACCATTTACAGGAAAAAGAAGTCGTCCTTTATTACTTTCAAAACTACCAGAAAGTTCTCTTTCGGCATCACTCATTTGGTATCCGGTAGATGTTTTGACCGAAGCAATATTCTTTTTTGATTCAGGCTCTTTTTTTATAGCTGTTGTAGATTTCTTGTTTGTTTTTGAATCATTCGACTTATCTTTTTTATTTTGAGCTAAACGTTTTTCTTCCTCCTGTTTTGCGCGTAGTGCGGCTTTGCGTTCTTCTTCGGCAATTAATTTTGTGAGAGCTTCGTCCAGCAATCTAGCCTGACGTTGCTTTTCTGCGAGGATACGTTGTAATTCTTTCCCCTCTTTTTTAAGTGTACTGACAACGTTTGATTGTTGTTTACGTTTTTTTACGAGAGTGAGACGTTCTGTGTTTTGTTTTGCCAATGACGCTGAACGTTGTTTGTAGTATTTATTTGCAGATAGTTGCTGTTCTTTAAGTCGTACCTGTATCTTTTGTATTTCTTGTGTTTGTTTTTCTCTCCATTCCGAAAATTGTTGCAAATATCTTATGCGACGGTATGCCTGATTAAAAGAATTTGCCGAAAAGATGAATAACATTCGGTCAAATGAAGAAGAACGTGCTTGAATATTACGTATAGCATTAGAATAATTCTTTTTAAGACCGATTATTTTATTTTCTGTGTCTTTTATTGAATCTTGAAGTAATTTTAGCCTTTTGTTTATTGAATCCAAGTCATTATTAAGATTACTGATTGTTCTCTCATGTGATGAAATCTCGGCTTCTATAAGATTTAATTGGTTTAAAGAACGTTTTGTTTTTGCTGTATTAGTGCGAATCTTTTGACTGGTTTCCTGTATTTCTTGTTGTGTCACTTGTTGTTCACGTTTTATACTTTTTGCTGTACGTTTCTGAGCTGCTGCGTCGGAACTGACGAGTAGAATGAAAACAAGCATTATGTAAAATAAACGTGGGGACATTTCTGTGAGAATGATTTATGGTTAAAGTGACTTTAACATTGTGAGAAATTCTATAACTGATACTTTTCGATAGGATTTATTTATGGATATGGATTCATCTACATTGCTATCCCATTTTGTTTTTGATGAATTCATAAATAATTCCAAAGATAATTCTTTTCCTTTTATAGTAGTGTCAATAGTTATATTTTCAGCTTCACAACCTGCTGTTAAAGAGGCATGGTCGCTATAAACTGCTGTATATTGTTTGGAAGAACCGGTGGGGTACACGTTTAATGATGTAACCTGTTTATTTTTGTTTAAAGTAAATTCATATGAGAACTTGTTGTTTTTTTTGCGAGGGGCAATTAGAAATCCATCATTTTTAATATCGGTTGAAACTATGAATTTATTGATATTATCGTTATTGAGTGTTCCGTCGTTCAAAGAAAAAACACGAGCTAAAATTATGTCTTGTATATCATTTATGTCGGCAGGTAGAATATGGGCTAAATCTTTTAGCTCTATCGAGGTGTAAACTTTTTGCATTTTGTTTACAACTACAGCCGAATCGTTGTTTATAAAAACTCGGGCAACTTCAATGCCTAATAATGGTCGTATTGAGATGGATATACATTTGTCTTTAACCATTTTGAGCTGCATAGATGTTGAAAATGATATTACTCCCGAAATGGAAATTTTTCCGGAAGTTGAAAATGTGTTCCAATTTTTATAAGAATCGGCAATTTCTTGTAAAACAACTTCCGAGACGAAATCTATATTGCTTTCGTCATCTTTGGAAATGCTTTTAGATGATTTACAGCCGGAAACTGTAACCATTAAAGATATTATTATGAATAGCAGAAAGTGTATTTTCTTCATTGTTTTAATTATAACTTATTTGAAAAAGAATGTCTTGTGTTTAACTTTTTTCTGTAACATTTCCGACTCAGGATTAAGCTCAAGAGCTCGTTCCCATTGAGGAATAGCCTCTTCATGAAATCCGTTCATAAACAATATGTCTCCGTAATGTTCCAGTAATTCTGCGCTTTCTTCGCTTTCGGAATAATTAATAGCAGAACGTATGTAAGTTAGTGCCAGACTATATTCACCTTTTTTGAAAAAAATCCATGCGTATGTGTCAAGATAAGTGGGATTTTCGGGTTCATATTTTACCGTTAATGCACTCATGTGTTCGGCTTTATCAAGATCGCGATTGGATTCGGCAAGGAAGTAGGCATAATTGTTCATAGCCATTACATTTTCCGGATTGTAATCTATAGCCATTTCATATTGAGCAAAAGCCCTGATTGTATCACCTTTGGAGAAATATACGTCTCCCAGTCCACTCACAAGATTGGACATAAGTTCTACATTGAGTGTGTCAACTTTTTCAAGAGCCAATCGGTATATTTCGATTGCTTTGTCATATTGTTTTGTTTGGTAGTATGCCGGTGCTATATATTGGTATAAATCAATGTTATCGGGATTATATTCAAGTGCTTTGTCGGCAGCGATGAAAGCTTTTTCATAATTTTCATCCATTAAATTCACTAACATGAGTTTTTTCCAATTCTCGGCATTAGTTGGTTCCAAATCGAGAACATATCCCAATTGTTCGGCAGCATCGTGATAATTTTTTATTGTGACAAGGTATTGACTGTATAGGTCGTGAATAGCGCTTTCATGAGGATGTTGTTCTATTAAAACATTAAAAAGATTTTCAATACGATCCGATTGTTGTACTCCCGAATTTAATTCTGCTGTAACGTAATCGGTAAGAACTGTTATTTTCTGTTCTACTGCAATGTTTTTGTTTATTAGTGCATTGTAAATTTGTTTGTCATAATTTATTGAATCTCCCTGTAGTTTGTAATAATCGGCTTTATAAAGATAAACGTATCCATTACCGGGATCGATTTCGTGTGCTTTATTGAAATAATGCATAGCACTATCATTTTTTGCAAATTGCATAAAAATGTTACCCAATAAAAGGTTGAAATCCACATTGGACGGAGCCGATACAAGTAATTTTCGAGCTTCGTTTATTGAACCTATGCTATCATTGGTTGCCATACGTAAATTAACTTTCCTAAGGGTAATCTGTATTGAAGGCTCTTCGATTTCTTCGATAGAATCATATAGGGCTATTGCCTTAGAAAATTCTTTATTGTTGGCATAAGCATCGGCAAGTTGATATTTTATTTCTTGCTTTTGTGGAAATATTTTGGCAAGAGTGCTCCACACTCTTAATGCTTCTTCATTTTTTCTAAGTTTATTGCAAACATTACCATATAAATAACTTTCATAATAGTCTTCGGGAATGGAGTCAAAATGTTTCTTCATCAATGCCATTCCTTTGTCTATTCCTGTTTGAGAATTATTGTTGGAAACAAGCATACTATACCCCAAATGATGTGCTATACCGGTGTTGGAGGTGTCGAGTTCGTATGCATGTTGTAGAAGCTCTTGATATGAATCGTATTCCCCAAGAGCCTTTTTACGCATAGCTTCCAAAAAAACGTATTGTGATTTACGTTTGTTGGCTTCTTGCGCTGAATTGTCATTTTTCTTTGCGTATAAAGGTGACACTAAAAAGAAAAGTAAGACAAATGATATGTATTTAAAAAAGTTCACTTTAAAATCTTTATTTTATACCTGTGTGTCCAAATCCACCGGCACCACGTTCTGTGTCATTAAGTTCTTCGACCACTACCCAGTCGACTTTTGTATAGTTCATTATCACCATTTGGCATATACGTTCACCGTTATTGATAACAAATGGTTCATTGGACAGGTTTATGAGGATGATTCCTATTTCTCCGCGATAATCGGCATCAATAGTACCCGGAGTATTCAGTACGGTTATACCTTTTTTAAGAGCTAAACCGCTACGTGGACGTATTTCACACTGATAGCCATGAGGTAATTCCATATAAAGTCCGGTAGGAACTAAAACGCGTTCAAGTGGATTAAGTGTGATAGGTTCTTTTAAAAAAGCTCGCACGTCCATGCCTGCACTTTCATTGGTACTGTAATTGGGGGTGGGATTTGTTGACTTATTTATGATTTTTACTGTAATTGACTCCATAATGCAGATTTTTGATAAATATGTTATTAAATATGCGAAGTTAGTTAAAACACATGATTTTTCATAGATATTTAGCCTTAAAAAATGCTTAATGGTATTTTGGAAAGCAATAGAATGTGATGATATTGTATTTTTTTGTAATTTAGTGCAATAATATGCTGTATTGATATGATTATGAACAAAAATAAGATGTGTTGGAGTCGTTTGATTTGTGATAAACGACTAGGGTTGGAACATTATACTGAGAGTAATAATGGTGGGATAAGAAGTGATTTTCAACGAGATTATGATCGCTTGGTCTTTTCTTCTCCTTTTCGTAGATTACAGAACAAGACACAGGTGTTTCCTCTGCCCGGTAGTATTTTTGTTCATAATCGTTTGACTCATAGTCTTGAAGTGTCAAGTGTGGGAAAATCACTTGCTCGTGAGGTCTCAATAAGGTTACGAAAAAAATATCATACTGAAGAATGGGTGAATAAACTCGATGATATGGGCGAAATTGTGAGTGCGGCATGTCTTGCTCATGATTTGGGTAATCCTCCTTTCGGACATTCAGGTGAGAAAGCTATCAGTTCATTTTTCTCTGAAGGAGAAGGTGCGGGATTAAAGTCGTTGTTTACTTCCGATGAATGGAATGACTTGATTCATTTTGAAGGTAATGCCAATTCATTCCGCCAACTGGTTCATCAATTTGCGGGACGTCGTCCCGGAGGTTTTGCCATGACTTATTCCATGCTTGCTTCGATAGTGAAGTATCCATATTCATCAACTCATGTGAATGAGAAAGGAAAATTTGGCTTTTTTTCATCAGAAAAGGCTGTTTTTGCTAAAATTGCCGAAGAATTGGGGATAATCAAGAAAGGTGAAGGACAATATGTGCGACATCCGTTGGTCTATTTAGTAGAGGCTGCCGATGATATTTGTTATCAGGTGATGGATCTTGAAGATGCACATAAATTGAAGATTGTAAATACACGTGATACGATTGAACTTATGTTGGGTTTCTTTTCTGATGAGCGGAAGGAACGTATGCAAGAAGTTATGAAGAACGTTGCTGATAAGAATGAAAAAGTATGTTATCTGCGATCATGTATAATAGGGGCTCTTGTTCATGAATGTGCCGAGGCTTTTGTGGTTCATGAGGACGAAATCTTGACAGGAGATTTTAAAGGGTGTCTTATTGACCACATATCGGAACTCACAAAGAAGGCATACCAAGCATGCTCCAATCTTGCTTATGATAAAATCTATCGTGCAGCTTCGGTTGTTGAAATAGATCTTGCCGGTAATCAGATTATCGCGTTCTTGATGAAGAAACTCATAGATGCAGTGCGTTTCCCTGAAAAGAACTATTCACAACTTTTACTAAGTAAAGTACCGCAACAATATGAGGTACAGGCTCCTACATTGTTTGGTAAGATACAAGCGGTTCTTGATCATATGAGTGCAATGACCGATGTTTATGCCCTCGATCTCTACCGTAAACTAAACGGTATGTCTCTCCCTGCAGTATAAAAGGAAAAAAGAAAGGTAACCCAAACGGATTACCTTTCCTTATTTATGTGAAATCTTTGTTATTAAATGATTTCTTCGTGACCTTGTTCCGGTTGTTGAGGTTGCTCCTCACGATTACGGTGCTCGAAACGTTGTCCGTTGAATTCACGACGAGGACCGCGATTATCTCGGTTGCCATTATCGCGACGAGGTCCACGGTTATCATCACGACGAGGACCGCGATTGTTATCGCGATTACCGTTGTCACGACGTGGAGCACGAGGTGCACGTTCTTCCCATCCTTCAGGTTTTTCTAAAAGGGCTTTCATTGAAAGACGGAACTTACCGGTTTTCTTGTCAATTTCAATAAGTTTGACTTGAACAGTATCACCTTCTTTCATTCCGCTTGTTTCCATGCTTTCCAAACGTTCCCATGAAATTTCAGATATGTGAAGAAGTCCTTCTTTACCCGGCATAAATTCAACGAATGCACCGAAGTCAAGAATACTCTTAATTGTACCGGTGTATGATTCGCCCTCTTCAGGAACAGCAATGATTGCATTGATACGAGCAAGAGCAGCTTCAATACTTTCTTTATTGTTTGCCGCAATTTGAATTTCACCCTTACCGTCAATTTCATCGATAGTGATGGTAGCTCCGGTTTCTTCTTGTATGCCTTGAATAGTTTCACCACCTTTACCGATGATAGCACCAATAAAATCTTTGTCGATAGTCATGCTTACAATGCGTGGTACGTGAGGCTTATAATCTTCACGTGGAGCAGGGATGGTTTGATTGATAATATTAAGAATATGTAGGCGACCTGTACGAGCTTGTTCAAGAGCTTGAGCAAGAATTTCGTATGAAAGACCGTCACACTTGATGTCCATTTGAGTAGCAGTAATACCGTTTTCGGTACCTGTTACCTTGAAGTCCATATCTCCCAAGTGGTCTTCGTCACCAAGAATATCAGAAAGCACAGCGTGCTTAACGTTGCCCTTATCGGTGATAAGTCCCATAGCGATACCTGCAACCGGTTTCTTCATTTTTACACCTGCATCAAGAAGTGCAAGACAGCCTGCACATACGGTAGCCATAGAAGATGATCCGTTAGATTCCAAGATATCTGACACAATGCGGCAAGTGTAAGGGAAATCAGTAGGTAACATGCTCTTCAATGCACGCCAAGCTAAGTGCCCGTGACCTATTTCACGACGTCCCACACCACGTTGAGCTTTAGCTTCACCGGTAGAGAATGGAGGGAAGTTATAGTGAAGAAGGAAACGTTCAGTACTGTGGTTCAGTACATCGTCAACCATCTTTTCGTCAAGTTTTGTTCCCAGTGTTACTGTGGCAAGTGATTGAGTTTCTCCACGAGTAAATACAGCCGAGCCGTGAGGTCCCGGTATATAATCGGTTTCGCACCAGATAGGACGAATATCGGTAGTCTTACGACCGTCAAGACGGATACCTTCGTCTAGAATGCAACGGCGTACAGCTTCTTTCTCTACGTCGTGATAATAACGCTTAACAAGCGGAGTCTTTTCTTCTTTTTCTTCTTCAGGAAGAGCTTCGATGAATTCGTTGCAGATTGCTTCGAATGATTCGTTACGCCAATGCTTGTCGGCACTGCCTGCTTGGGCAATTTTGTAAGCCTTGTCGTAACAAGCGTCCCATACTTGCTTACGCAAGTCTTCATCATTGATTTCGTGACAATATTCACGTTTAACAGGGGCACCGGCTGCTTCGGCAAATTCCATAACAGCTTTACATTGTACCTTGATAGCTTCGTGAGCAGTCTTCAAAGCTTCCAAAAGATCGCTTTCGGATACTTCGTCCATTTCACCTTCCACCATCATGATATTTTCGTAAGTAGCACCTACCATCAAATCCATGTCAGCTTTTTCTAGTTCTTTGAAAGTGGGGTTAATGACAAATTTACCGTCAATGCGAGCAACGCGAACCTCAGAAATAGGTCCGTTGAAAGGTATATCAGATACTGCGATAGCCGCTGACGCTGCAAGACCTGCAAGGGCATCCGGCATATCTTCTCCGTCGCTGGAGAATAGGATAATGTTCACGAATGTATCGGCATGATAATTTTCCGGGAACAATGGGCGCAACACGCGGTCAACAAGGCGTGCTGTCAAGATTTCATAGTCGCTTGCACGACCTTCACGTTTGGTGAATCCACCCGGGAAACGACCAAATGCTGAAAATTTTTCTTTGTATTCAACTTGAAGAGGCATAAAATCAACCCCTTCTCCGGCTTCCTTAGCCGAAACTACTGTCGCAAGAAGCATTGTATTGTTCATGCGCAGTTCAACCGCTCCATCGGCTTGCTTTGCAAGCTTTCCTGTTTCAAGGGTGATCACACGTCCGTCACCCAAATCGATGGTTTTTTTGATAGGTGTTAGCATAAAATATTTTTTACATGTAAAATTCGCGCAAAGTTACAATATTTTTTTGACTTAAACTTCTAATTTATGGCAAATTGTATAAAATAATAAAAAATGAATATGAAAAATAGATAGATTAATGTGATTGTGAGGTGTGAAGTACGAATTATGGAAATAATTAACAAAGAATATTTTTGATTTTTTATGAATGTTTGCTATTTTTGTCTAAAATAATTTTAAAAAGAGAATCGTATGAGAAAGGTCTTTATTTGTGTTTTGATAATCATGTCTTTTGTCTTCTGTGTAAATGCCCAATATAGGTATGTTAGAGATATTTATGAAAGTGGAACGAGAACAATAGAGTTTGATTACATAAGAGGTAAAGTATCAAATATTAACATTCCGGAAAGCAATGAAACAATAGAGTTTAAATATGATGGAAATACTTGTATAACATATCATAATAGTACGGCTGTCGATAAAAAAGTCGTATTAGAAGATGATGATGTTGTTGCTCGTATTCAACAATATTCTTTAACCGCAAAAGATGGCTATAAATCAGTTTATACTTTGTATGGGGAATATTTATCCTCGGTTGCATCTATAGTGGAAACTTTTAACTATGGAGGAAAAGAACAAAAAATATATTCTCTTTTCGAAAGGGATAACGATGGTGATGTTAAAAAAATAGAGAGAGCAGGTACTAATGGTTTTGAAGATGAAATAAAGTTTAGTTATTTAGGGAAAGAATATAAACGAACAAATATAGATGTAGTTAATTTTGCATTGTCTCGTGTTGTGGGTGGAGCAATCTATGTATTATGGAATGTGGGATTTGATAGTGTTTATGTAAATTCTTATGAAAAATTACCAAAGAAAATTGTCTATAAAGAAAAGGGGAAAACTGTAAAAACAATAGAATTATCCTATGATTTTGATGAAAATGGTTATGTCGTTTCTTTAGAGGTAAATTTAAAGGATAATATAAAGAATGCAACGATATTTAAAGGGTATGTCGTTAATTATTATAAGAATTAACGATGTGAAGGTTTGAATTGACATTTATATACGAATTGCTTATGAAACGATTTATCGGTGTTGTATATAGTTTAGCAATTGTTTTAATGGCGATGGCTTCTCAATTGGGAACTTCAGTCGGTAGTGTTACTGCTACTGTAAATAAGACATGGCTTGAACTTAATGTAACTAAGAATGGAGAGAAAGGTGTTATTGTTCACACTGATTTTACTATAAAGGGTTGTAAAGGAAAAAGTGCTGCGATATTTATTTATTGTGCTATGAATGGAGATTGGATTAAAGGAACTGAGCAAAAATATACAAACTCAAGCGGTACTTTATGTATAAGACGTTCTTTTACTCCAAGTTTTGATAGTTCCAATTATAGTGACTATGACATATTTATACCATACAAAGCATTTGCTTTTTCCAAAGGAACAAATGTATATACATGTGAGCCATGTATATATTGTAATAATGAATTAATAACGATGGGAGAAGGAGCAAAATTTACTTATACTTATAATGGAAATAGTGAAAATAAAAAGGTAACGGCAAAAGTAAATAGTTCAAAAATAGAACATGATATAGTGCAAGATGGAAAAAAAGGAATGAAAATCCATGCCAATTTCAATGTGTATAACGCAAAAGGGAAAGAAGGGTATGCCTATGTCTTTATCACTGACTCTCTTGGAAACTTTGTCAAAGGGAAAGGAGCTGCAACTTGCACTAAAGAAGGGAGTGTGTATGTAAAAAAGAAATTAACACCTTCTTATGAAAATTCATTATATGAAGATTTTCAATTGTTTTTCCCTCTTGAGCATATAAGTATGAAACAAGGTAAGCATAAATATTATTGTACGGTATATATAAGTTTTGAAAATGATTATATTGCCAATGGGGAAAAAGTATCATTTATAGGAACAAGTGGTAATGAAAACAAGGAACTTTCGGCAAAAGTAAATAGTTCAAGAATAGAACATGATATAGTGCAAGATGGAAAAAAAGGGATGAGAATACATGCCAATTTCAATGTGTATAATGCAAAAGGGAAAGAGGGTTATGCTTATGTCTTTATAACCGATTCGCTTGGTAACTTCGTGAAAGGTAAAGGTGATGCAACTTGTACTACCGATGGAAGTGTGTTTGTAAAAAGGGAAATAACACCTTCATATGAGAATACAATATATAAGGATTTTCAATTCTTTTTTCCGCTTGAACATATAAGCATGAAACCGGGTAAACACAATTATAATTGTATCGTGTATATAAATTTCAACAATAAATATATTGCTAATGGAGAAAATCTGTCATTTGTGGGTACAAGTGGTGGTGTTAACAATAACAACAATAATTATAAGGGGAATCTTGCCTCGGTAGAATGGTTGAATAATACGTCAAAAGTTACTTCGGGAACTTATAGGCTTAAAGCCGGAATTAAATCAGATTCAAAAATAGAGGAAATAAATGTCTATGTTAATGGACAATCATATCGCGGAATAAGTGCTGTAAATAATGATGGCTATGATATGGTTGTAGATAAAAATATTGATTTGATTTTAGGCTCAAATACGATAGCCGTAGAGGTGAAAAATGCAGCAGGGCAGGCTAAAGTGGAAAAAATGGTGTCCTATGTAAAATCTACGCGTACTGTAAGAGGTAAGGTGGTTGATTCAAATGGAGAACCTGTGATAGGGGCAACTGTGATTGCTCACGATTCTCAATATGGGGTTGTAACCGATCTGGATGGTAACTTCACACTTAATATACCTAATGATGTTAAGAGCTTGCAAGTTTCTTTTGTGGGTATGAATGAGGAAGATGTTTTGGTGAAAGACTATATGTATATTTCGATGTCTCCTAAGAATATGAACAATGTATTAAGAAAATCACAGAGTGAAAAAAGATTGGCTTTAGTCGTAGGAAATGCCAATTATTCAGAAGGTAGATTGAAAAATCCGGTTAATGACGCAATAGACTTATCGGAGAAACTTAAAACATTAGGATTTGATGTGATTTCGGCATATGATCAAACTAATCGTGGAATGGTTGAAAAAATAAGAGAATTTGGAGACAGAGCTCGTAATTATGATGTTGCATTATTCTTTTATGCCGGTCATGGAATACAACATAATGGTGTGAATTATTTAATACCGGTAGATTCTAATATAAAGAGTGAAACCGATATAGAATTTGAATGTACCGATATCAATCGAGTCTTGGCGCAAATGGATGACGCTAAATGTGAAATGAAGATTGTTATTCTTGATGCATGTAGAAACAATCCGTTTGAGAGGAGTTGGCATAGAAGTGCGTCAACACGTGGTTTATCATTTATGAAAGCACCTAAAGGGACATTTATAACCTATGCTACTGCGCCCGGAGATGTGGCTCTTGATGGAAGTGGACGAAACAGCCCTTATACTGAAGCTCTGTTGCAAACGCTTGATGTGCCTGATTTATCAATTTTTGAAGTGTTCCAACAGGTGCTTGATCTTGTCTCAAAGAAAACCAATGATATGCAGAATCCTTGGCAATCAAGTTCATTTAAAGGTGATTTTTATTTTAATAGAAGATAGAAATGAAATCTAGACTAATCATATTATTGTTATTTGTATTGGGTGCTAATTTAGTATATTCCCAAAATGAATATTACACAGGAGTTCTACTTGATGATGAAGAGTATGAAAAAATTCCTCAAAAGGCAACATTGTTAACGCGTGACTATTCGATATTGCCTCGCAAGTATTCTTTGAAACAATATTGCCCATTACCCTTGAGCCAAGGCAGTTATGGCACTTGTGTGGGGTGGGCAAGTGCTTATGCTGCTCGTACTATCACTGAAGCTATAAATAACGGTTGGTCTAGTCAAGCTCAGATAAATAAAGAGTCTTTCTCTCCGTTGTTTTTATATACGCTGATTAAAAATCCTAATGATTATAATTGTCAAGCAGGAACAAATGTCAATTTAGCCTTCTTAACAATGAAACAACGGGGTGTAGCAAAGCGTAATGAGATGAATGTGAAATGTGCCAATGAAATAAGTAATTCGGTGTTTTCTAGTGCGCTGAATTATAAAATAGATGATTATTTTACTCTTTTCAGTTATGACTGTAATAATTATCAAACCAAAATCAATGCAACGAAGAAATCAATCAGTCAAAATCGTCCGGTTGTGATTTCTATGGCATGTTATAATTCCTTTAGCTATGCAAAATTATATTGGAATGGTGTTGCGGATAGTCATAGAGGGTGGCATGCTATGTGTGTAGTTGGATATGATGACGATGTTAATGGCGGCTCTTTTCTGTTAATGAATAGTTGGGGGAGTACATGGGGAAGTGGTGGTTTCACTTGGGTAAGATACTCTGATTATGCTCAATATGTTAGATATGCCATAGAAATGTATGTGAAAAGGAAGATTCCTTTTAAACAAGAAAAACGATATAGCTTGGCTGGAAATTTGTCATTACAATTGTCTACAGGAGAAATCATGAAACCTATATTGGTTAACTCTACTGCAATTCCGTACTATAAGATATCCGGAGAATACATCTCGGGAACACGATATAGACTTTATATTTCCAATAATGAACCTGCTTATGTATATGTGATAGGATCCGATTTAAATAACAATGTGAGTAAGGTTTTTCCTCCAACAAATAAGATAAGTCCGGCTCTAGTATATAAATACAATAACATAGCTATACCTGATGAAAAATGGTATATTGAAATGGATAATACCGTTGGTAAAGATTATCTATGTGTACTTTATTCGGCAGTAGAACTTCCGATTGATGATATCGTAACAAAAATCAAGTATGCAAATGGTACTTTCACTGAAAAATTGAAATATGCACTAGGAGACAAATTAGTGCCTGCATCCGAAACGTCATACGCTAATGGCGAAATACGATTCTCTGCTAAAACCAATGCAACCGTAGTACCTTTGATAGCCGAGGTCGTTCATAAATAAAGCATATTGTAATAAAAATAGAGTGAACCTCATATGAAGTTCACTCTATTGTTGTATTTCTTGTCTTTAATTTAATCTTTTTATTTCAAGCCGCGATTGCGAAGTAGTGCGTCGGGATTTGGCTCTTGACCGCGGAACTGTTTATATAATTTCATTGGGTCATCACTACCACCCATTTCAAGAATATTGGTGCGGAATGCGTCGGCTGTTGCTTTATCAAAAATACCTTTTTCTTTGAATAACTCAAATCCATCGGCATCAAGAACTTCTGCCCATAGGTATGTGTAATAACCTGCAGCGTAGCCATCGCTACCGAAAATGTGTTTGAAATAAGTACTGCGATAACGGAATGTCAATTCTTCAGGTAAACAAAGTTTTTTAGCTACTGACGCTTCAAATTCGGCTACATTTACATCTTTACCGTCGTTTAGTTTATGCCATTCGATGTCAAGAAGAGCAGCTCCTGCAAGTTCTGTTGTTGCAAAGCCTTGATTGAATTTGGCCGAAGCATTAAGTTTTTCTACAAGTTCGTTAGGAATAACCTCACCTGTTTGATAGTGCTTAGCGTAAACGGCAAGAACTTCCGGTTCAAAAGCCCAATGCTCGGTGATTTGTGACGGTAGTTCTACTAGGTCACGGTCAACATTGGTTCCTGCTTGTCCGCGATATGCGGCACGAGTGAGCATTCCGTGCAAACCATGCCCAAATTCATGGAAAGTAGTTTCAACTTCATCAAGAGTAAGAAGTGCCGGAACATCACCAGAAGGACGAGTAAAGTTTCCTACGTTGTATACCACAGGGCGTTCATTAATACTATCATAATTACATGAACCCTTAAATTCACTCATCCATGCACCTTGACGCTTGGTTGCGCGAGGGAAATAGTCGGTCATGAATACGGCAAGATGTTCGCCTGCAGCATCTTTAACTTCATAAACGGTTACTTCAGGATTGTATTTAGGAGCATCTTTCAATTCGGTGAAAGTTACACCATATAGTTTATTTGCAACGTAGAAGATACCTTCCATAACATTTTCAAGCTTGAAATATGGACGTACTTGGTCTTCGCTGATGTTGAACTTTTGAGCTTTAACCTTTTCGGCATAATAATAGTAGTCCCAAGGAGCTACTTTGAAGTCTTTACCTTCTGCATTGATATATGCTTGCATATCGGCAACTTCTTCCTTAACTTTAGCAATGGCAGGTGACCATATTTTATAAAGAAGATCTTCTGCATTCTTAGTAGTTTTAGCCATAACGTTATCGATTGCATAATCGGCAAAGCAATCAAATCCAAGCATATTGGCTTTTTGGGTGCGAAATTTTATAATTTTATTGATAACGGAATCATTGTTGAACTCACCTTCGCTTGCTAAAGAAGTGTAGCCTTTCCACATTTTTTCGCGAAGGTCACGGTTGTCGGCGTATGTAAGTACAGCTAGGCGGCTAGGTGCATGTAGTGTAAATACCCATTTACCCTCTTTACCGCGAGCCTTAGCTTCTTCGGTAGCAGTAGCAACTGTACCTTCAGGAAGTCCGGCAAGTTCTTCTTTGTTTTCTACAACAAGTTCCCAAGTATTAGTACCTTTCAATACATTTTCATTGTAAGCAATGAATGCATTGGATAATTCTTGATTTATAGCTTTTAGTTCTTCTTTCTTTTCAGCGTCAAGCAGTGCTCCTGAACGTACGAAATTCTTATAATATTTCTCAAGAAGACGAGTTTGTGCAGTATTTAAGTTTAAACTGTCTTTACGGTCATATACACTTTTAATGCGATTAAAAAGAGCTTCGTTCATACCCATATTGTCACTGTGGGCAGTGAAAAGAGATGAAATCTCAGGATTTAATTCTTGCATTTCGGGAGTATTATCGCTTTCGCTTAATGCAAAGAATACGTAAGCCACCTTGTTAAGTAATTGACCGCTGTTGTCAAGAGCCAAAATGGTGTTTTCGAAATCGGGTGTTGCCGGATTTGCAATAATTGAATCGATTTCGGCATTTTGTAAAGCAATACCTTCTTTTACAGCAGGAAGATAGTGTTCATACTTAATTTGTTCAAATGGCGGAATCTCATAAGGAGTAGTATAATCCGCCAAGAATGGGTTTTGTTCCATTTTTTCAGAATTGCAAGCTGAAAGAGTTACAGCTATTACACTTGCTACGGTTAATAATGTTTTGTTCATTTCTATAAAGTTATTTTATAATTATTGTTTATGTCTCTCTTAAATGTGATTATTTCCATTTAAAGGTGGTAAGCAGTGGATAATGGTCGGAAGACTTATCGTTTCCGCGTTCAATATCTATCGCCTCAATATCCCCTTTGTATAGTATATGGTCTATCCTAAAATAGAAACGATTGGAATGGAAGGTTATTGTAGGTCCCAGACCACATTCTTCATACGCGTCTTTCATATCATTACCCTTTATGGTAAGGTAAGAATAAGACGATGGAGTATCGTTAAAATCTCCGCATAAAATCACGTTTTTATTTTCAAGGTTATTGATATACTTATTCAAGTCTTCGGCTTGAATGGCTCTTTTCTTGAATGCTGTTGATAATTTATTCAGTAAGTTGCTTTTTACATCTTCTACAGTTTTCTCACTCAAATTATCAGTAATTTTAGAAAAATCGGTTGTACTGCGGTAAAGAGCCTTGTCGCTTTCGGTTAGATTAATTGATTCCAAATGAACATTTATGATATATAGTGTTTTATCACCATATTTTAAGCGATATGCTACCGATTTTTGTGGAGCATTGCTTGTTATTTCGTCATTGTCGATATGATATGGATACTTTGATAAGATTACAAGGTCTTTAAGTCTTTTTTCTCGATATGGATATGTTTTTTTTAATTCGGGCATTAAAGATTCTATTTTGTCCAATTTATCCATCTTTATTTTTGCTGAAGCCTCTTGCATTACGACAATGTCGGCATCCTTATCAAGAATATATCTTAATGTGCGATTCTCAAGAGAATCTTTTGTGGAATCCATATCGTCAAAATTCATTACGTTATAAGTGAGAATTTTGAAAGTGTCGTCGGTTGATGTTATTGCAGGATTTGATGTGTTGAAAGGAGAAAATGTACTTATTTGGTTGAAACATGCCCCCAAAAAGATTATAACAAGAATAATCATAGATACTTTTCTCGCAATAATCCATAAGATAAGGGCAACAAAATTAATGATTAATGCAACCGGAAAAATCATTCCAATGATAGCCAATTTTGAGCTGTCTTTGGGATCAAAATATCCACTATATGCCGATATGATAAGTATGATACCCACTAACCACGTCAACAATATACAAGTGTTCTTTATAATGGAAAAGAAACGTCCGCCTATGTCACTTATGATACTCATTGTTTTTTGCTGCTTACTTGAAAAAGTCTTTTTTTCTCATTTTCGGTGAGTGAACTGTAACCGGATTTCTTTATTTTGTCCAAAATTATATCCAGAGTTTGTTCATCTTCACGACTGATTGTATTGTTGAATGTGCTTTTTTCTGACTGGTTGTTGTTCTTCTTTTCTTTTTTTGTTCTATTGAATTGTATGTTTTTTAGAGGATTTTTTACTGTTGTCATAAAGTCAAGTATTCGATTCAAGGGTGCAGTAATATCTATACCTCGATTAATTATTAATGTGAAAAGTATCCCCACTAATGCACCTCCAAGATGTGCTACATGTCCTCCCATATTGATTCCGTTAATACTTAACAAATCGATAGCAACGTAGAAAATCGCAATCCATTTAAGTGAAATAGGACCCAGAAATAAGAGATTCAATTTATATTCAGGAGCTTTCATTGATATTGCCAAGACAATAGCCATAACTGAAGCCGAAGCTCCAATCAACCAACTTGATGAGCCTGATAATGTGGGTAATAGATAATATGCCGATAAATATAAAAGTCCACCGCCAATACCACCTAAAAGATATAATCCGCAAAATTGTTTCGGGGTGAAGAAGTCCAAGAACATTCTCCCAAACCAATAAAGCACAAGCATATTGAATAAGATGTGCATTATATCGTAATGTGCAAACATATAAGATATTATGGTCCACCATCTTTTTGCTAAAAGAGAAAGTGATGACGGTAATTCCACAAATGATAGAAAAGTCATAGTGTCAACACCGGAAACGTAGCATGAGATTCCTATAATTCTCAGTAATAAGAAAACAGCGATGTTGATGTAAATTATTTTCATCAACATATCGGCAGTCTTGAAGCGATATTTTAGACTAGAAATAGTTCCCACCTATGTTTCCTTTCCTTCTCCAAATTAATAAAAGTAATAAACCGAACAACATACCGCCTAAATGAGCAAAGTGTGCTACCGAATCCATTGTTCCCGTTACTCCAAAGATTAATTCAATGGCACCATAGCCTATGACCATATATTTGGCTTTTATAGGTATAGGGATAAACATGAGATATAAAGGTAAGTTAGGAAACAGCATTCCAAAGGCGAGCAAGATGCCAAAAACACATCCGGAAGCCCCTATTGTGAGCAGTGCGTTTAATGCGGGAATGTTTTCTCCTTGTGCTATTGCCGAGTCAATAGCTTGATATGCTTCTTCCATGCTCCATCCTCCGGCATTGGCAAAAAATGGAGCAAACATGTCTTTCCATGTAAATTGCCATACGATTTCTTGTACCAAAGCCGCCCCTATACCACAAGAAATGTAATAGAATAGAAAACGTTTGCTTCCAAGAGTTCGTTCTAATAATGGTCCAAACATTAACAACGAAAACATGTTGAAAAATAAGTGTGTGAAATCGTTGTCGCTGTGAAGAAACATATAAGAAATTATCTGAGCAGGATTAAAATCACTTGCACCCCAATAGTGGAGTCCCAGAAGCTCGGTTAGATTGATACCGGCTTTGGGTAGAGTTATCTGTGCCAACCACATAAGAATATTTATAATTAAAAGATTCTTTGTGATGGTAGGAAAATTTCTAAAAACAGAACCGCTTGAATTAAACATAATTATCTTGTTTGTATTTTTTATTATAACATTAATCTGTTATCAGCATAATAACGTCGTAAATTAACGAAAGTGTTTGCAAAATTACGAAAAAACTGCTTTTTACCATAAAAAATATCTCTATAGAGCTTTTTTTGAGTGAAATACAACATTTTTTTGTAATTATTTTTTGTTTTAAACTTGGAATGGTCTATATTTGCGCTGATAATACCATAAATAATTATATAAATTAGTCAAGAATTATGAACAAGACAGAATTAGTTAATGCAATTGCTGAAAAAGCTCAATTAACAAAAGTACAAGCTAAGGCTGCATTGGAAGCTGCGCTAGAAGCAGTAGCTGAAGACCTAGCTAAAGGTGAAAAAGTGGCTTTAATCGGTTTTGGTACTCTAAGTGTAGTAGAAAAGGGTGAACGTACCGGTATTAATCCTGCAACTAAGGCTAAAATTACTATTCCTGCTAAGAAAGTTATTAAGTTTAAAGCCGGAGCAGAATTGGCTGCAAAGGTTAAATAATTGCATTTAACATTAGAATGAAATAAACGTCTTGTCGCTAAATTAGCGATAGGGCGTTTGTTGCTTTAAATATTTTATTTATATTGTTATGTTTTCTTTCCGAATATTAGTGGCTTTGATATTTTTGATGTTTTTGCAGTCACAAGTGGTTGTAAATTATAGTTATGACGCGGCGGGTAACCGCATAAAACGTGAAATTGTGCTGTCTCGTTCAATCGAAAACACCGAAAAGCCATTAAGCGAAACATTATCGGAAAAACAAATCAAAATATACCCGAATCCTACAGACGGAATACTGAAAACCGAGATATCGGGATGGGAAACTACTGATAAATGTATCTTTACCTTATATTCATTAAAAGGCTCGCTAATACAGGAAATTTCTGTTAATTCATCGACTACCGAAATAGATTTGAGCGGTGAATCGAATGGTATATATTTGCTCAACATAGAGTTGAACAATAGTAAATCGGTTTGGAAAATTATTAAGAAATAAATCATGAAAAAACGTCTATTGCAGATAGTTTCATTATTGGTGTGTCTGTCATGTTTCTTAAATATGTCGGCTCAAGAGGTAATGGACAGTTTGACAATAGATTCAATACTCTCCGTTCGCTATCCTCGCATATATCCTGTATATCTTGATAGTACACAGATAGCCGAACAAGTTGCAAGTTGCAATGTTCCGGTTGTCAGTTCGGCTGAAATGGTTAATTACACTTATCAAAATGCCGTTTTTCACCGCCAAGGTCTTGGCTTCTGTGGATTTGAAACCATTGCAAGCGTTGATAATCACGACAGAACCAAAACTATTACTTATTTACCATATAAATATAGTACACCGGCAAAGGTTGTCACACCGGAATATGAAACCATATATAATTATTCCGTGTCTCGACGCAGTAATGGTACGTTAAGAATTGTTTTAGGTAGTAAAATAGAAAACGATTTACTAAAGGACACATCAATGCCAACCCTGATAGATTATGATGATTATTGTAATCCCACATACGTTTCCACATACTATCCCGATGGTTCGGCTGCAAACAAAACTAACAGTTATTCCAATACAACCACTGTGGGAGACGGTTACTATTTAGGCTCTTTATGGGAACAAATATCTAAACGTCATAAAGAAGGAGAACCCCACCAAGAACGAATATTCATTCCGGCAGGCTCCAATGGCTACCCCAATGTAAAGATTCATTATATCGGCGAGAATCAAACAGACATCACCGTTTTCATGTACGACAGTTGCGGAAATACCCTTTCAAAAAATGTAACGCCCTATTCATCAAGTGTGTCACATCTTACATCCTATAATTATGATTCTTACGGTAGGCTTATAAAAGAGACCAACCCGATGGGACTTACCAAAGAATATTTTTTTGATGAAAAAGGACGAGTATCATCCTCTAAAGACAAACGCAACAATGTAACGACCTACGCATACGATTCTTTTGGCAGAGACACCTTGACAGTTTATCCCGATGGCACTAAAAAGACCATAAAATATACTTGGAGTACCGACCGTGACGGAGAATTATACTCCATCACTACATCGGAGACAGGACAACCCGCCGAAACAGTATATTATGACGCATTGAATCGAGAAGTACGCAGGGGAACTGTACGATTCGATGGCTCGATTATTTATGTAGATAAGGTCTATAACAGCAAAGGAAAATTAGAGAAAGAATCGCTACCATACAAGACCGGCTCGGCAAGCCTATGGAATGTTTACACTTACGACGAGCATGATAGAGTTATCGCCTATACCGAAGCGTCGGGACGCACCACGACCTATGCCTATAATGGTACTAAAGTCACTACTGTCGAAGACGGAGTGAGCATAACTCGCGATTACGATTCACATGGTAACCTTATAACGGTGGAAGACGCTGCCGGCACTGTTACATATAATTTGTGGGTCGACGGTCAACCCTCGTCGATTGTAGCACCCGGAGATGTGACAATCACATTCGGATATGACGAATATCGCCGTCGTACTTCAATCAATGACCCGAGTCATGGATTGACTACATACCACTATGACTCTGCAGGCAATGTATTAAAGGAAGTAAATGCACGAGGCGACAGCACCGTCTATTATTACGATAACTTCAATCGCCCGATAGAAATCATTTATCTGGAGATGACGACATGGTATTATTATACTCCATATAATGAACTTCAAAATATAAATTCAAACAATGGCACAGCTCAACACTTCTCTTATGATAATCTGGGACAAATAATAAACAAATCGATGTATACAGTGAAAGGTGGGACTCAAAGACATAAGTATGCAAAAGACATGGTGGACAAGTATCAAGGAATCTATGGAGATAAAACAGATTTTACCTTAGAAAAGGTTTTTGTAAATGAAAGTGAAGGATATAAGATAAGACCTAATGTTATCTCAAAAACAAAAAAAATAATATATGATTATAAATTTGGATATTCGTATTACAAAATTGGGCATTTTTTATGTACAAAACAGATGCAAAGATATAAGCAAACTTTTCCATATTATAAAATTGAAATTATACATATTGAACCTAAGAAATGAAAAAAGTTTTACAGTTAATATTAAGAAGTATATTTCCATTTAAAAAGGAATCAAACCCGATTAAATGGGAACGATTTAGTTATAAGATTGAATGGACCGAAATAATGAAAGATTGGCATAATCTATTTCCTTTCATGACGCGCTATTCTGAAAATAAATTATGCTTATGCTGTGATATCGTTGTATTTCAAATATTTTTGAGACGTGAAACCACTTCTAAAGACTATCGACCATATATTAAAATACTTCCTTTGTGGAAAGATAATCAAGATAATATTCTTAAGAGAGACAACGAAATCTTTATAAAAGAAATCTATGATGAACGAAATCTACAATATGCAGAGGGGGAGTATTTACATAAAAAAAGCTTTCCTACTAAAAAGGACATGATATTAAAACAGTGGTCATTTTTAGACAAAGATGGAGTCGATGTTGAAAAGCTATTAAGATATTTGTTTCAAGAAACTGTAGATTGGCACTATATTCATATTCATCAAATATGGGTTATATTAAATATTTATGAGATTGCACTATATGTTGCAAAAAGTTTAGATAATCAAGATTTGTTGGACTCCATATTAAAAGAAATGGAAAAATCTTTTTCAGAAAAATATGAACCTAAATATAAGGAAATATATGGAACCATTACTCCTATTTTAAAAAAGAAAGAAAAAATATATTCAGCATTGGAGTATTGGGAAGAACTGATGGCTATTGTTGAACGTAATAAAAACTTACCCAAGATACAGAAACTGAAATCAACGTATTGGATAAATTATCAATTTAATTTTGATGATATTTTACCCAAAGAAACAAAAAGGAATAAGTTTAATATTTTCTATAAAAAATGAAATTATTATGGCAAAGAGAATAGTAACAAAGATTGGAGATGTTTTTTGTGTCGAAATAGACGGTGATTACAAGTGCTATTTTCAGTATATTGAGAAAGATTTAAGTCAACTAAATAGTTCTGTAATTAGGGTATTTAAACGACGCTACCCTATTGGGTATAGTCCTATAATTGAAGAAATCGTTAATGATGATATTTTGTTTTACGCACATACAGTTCTAAGAGCAGGTATTGATTATAAAGCTTGGTATAAAGTTGGGAAATCTAAAGAATTGGGATTAGGTGGTTTAAATGATGTGCTTTGGGGGGTAGTACATATTCATAAATTATACGTTAAAGATAATTTACCCCAAATAGACAAGGCTAATCCATTAGAGAATTGGACTATTTGGTACTCTAATTATAAAACAGTTGATATAGGAATTTTACCTGAAAAATATTATGAAATGCCCATGAGATAAAAAAATCTCGCCAAAGTGAATGAAAATA
>CAZTFX010000018.1:0-30240 GCA_964613095.1 uncultured Muribaculaceae bacterium
TGCTAGCGGCAGTAACAGTGATATGTTTAATCTGATTGTAGGAACGGTCTTAATACTTAGAAAAAATGATTTGGGAAAATATATTGATTTATTTTGTCGTAATTCCGGTGCTAACATTGGCAGGGTTGGCGATATGTAAAAATATAAAGCAAGTAAGAGCTGTCTCAATCGTAGGAGCTTCTGCTTTGATGGTACTAGGCGTATATGTACTGATAGAATTCTTGCAACTAAGAGCTGCAGGTATTTCCGATGAAATGTTATTCCGTGGTGACTGGATGTGGTTTGAACCATTGAATATTAAGTTAGCATTGGGAGTTGACGGTATATCTGTTGCAATGTTGTTATTGTCATGTGTAATTGTTTTTGCCGGCGTATTTGCTTCATGGAATATGAATCCGCTGCCACGCGAATATTTTATGTGGTTCTGGTTGCTATCAACCGGTGTATTTGGATTCTTTATTGCCGTAGATTTGTTTGCAATGTTCATGTTCTATGAAGTGGCACTTATTCCAATGTATTTATTAATTGGAGTATGGGGTAGTGGTAACAAGAATTATTCGGCGATGAAACTTACCTTGATGTTGATGGGTGCTTCAGCACTTCTTATGTTGGGTATTATAGGTATTTATTTCCACTCATCGGCAGATGGAAACTTAACAATGAATATTTTGGAAATTGCCAATAATAATGCAATTCCTCATGAATGGCAATATTTCTTATTTCCGATGACATTTGTCGGTTTCGGTGTACTTGGTGCGATGTTCCCATTCCACACTTGGAGTCCCGATGGTCACGCTTCAGCGCCTACAGCCGTATCAATGCTTCACGCCGGTGTGTTGATGAAGTTGGGAGGATATGGATGTTTCCGTATTGCTATTTACTTAATGCCTCATGCTGCCAATGAATTAGCTTGGATATTCTTGATATTGACAGGTATAAGTGTGGTTTACGGAGCTTTCAGTGCATGTGTTCAAACAGACTTGAAGTATATCAATGCCTATTCTTCGGTAAGTCACTGTGGTATGGTGTTGTTTGCAATTCTTATGCTTAACACCACAGCAATGACTGGTGCAATCATGCAAATGCTTTCACATGGTCTTATGACAGCATTGTTCTTTGCTTTGATTGGTATGATTTACGGTCGTACTCACACTCGTGATATACGAAAAATGGGAGGACTTATGCAGATTATGCCATTCTTGGGAGTAGGTTATGTGATTGCAGGTCTTGCTAACTTAGGATTGCCGGGCTTTAGCGGTTTCGTTGCTGAAATGACAATTTTTGTTGGTTCATTTGCTCATGCCGATATGTTCCACCGTGTATTGACAGTGATGGCATGTAGTGCAATTGTAATCACGGCTGTGTATATTTTGCGAGTTGTGGGAAAAATGCTTTATGGTCCGGTATATGATGAGCATCATCGTGAATTAACCGATGCAGTATGGCATGAAAAGTTTGCTGTTATTACACTTATAGTGTGTGTGGCGGGTCTTGGTTGCTTCCCTAACTTCTTTAATGAGATTATTTACGATAGCTTCGGTCCTATCATCAAGGCGTTAGGAGCTTTCTAATAAATTTGTAGTGTTGAAATAAAAAGACGAAAAGAAAATGGATTATTCTCAATTTTTAAGTATGCCACAAGAAATAGGACTGTTGGTAGTGTTTTTATTGGTATTCTTGTATGATACATTCATGTCAAAGAAAGTTCAAAATGCTCTACCGGTGTTCACTTGTGTTGTTTTCGGTTTATTCACCATTGCAAATGTATTCTTCTGCGGTGAAAGCTGTTCGATTTTTGGTGGAATGTTTGAAAATACATCGGCTACTGTAGCAATCAAGGCTATTCTTAACTTAGGTATGCTTATTGTACTTATTCAGTCGATAAAGTGGGCTAATAGCGAGTATATGACAGTGCGTCGTGGTGAATTCTATGAATTATTGCTTATTACATTGTTTGGTATGTATTTCATGGTATCGGCTCGCCATTTCTTGATGTTCGTTATTGGACTTGAAACAGCTTCTCTTCCGTTGGCTGCTTTGATTGCATTCGAAAAGAACCGTTATGAAAGTCATGAAGCGGCAGCCAAGTACATGTTTACGGCAATATTCTCTTCTGCTGTGTTTATGATGGGCTTGTCATTTGTATATGCGTTAGCCGGTTCATTATATTTCAATGATATTGCAGCGATGATCACAGGAGAAACTTCTACAATGTTAATCGTGGCATTGGCATTTGTTATTGCCGGAGTAGGATTTAAGTTATCTCTTGTTCCATTCCATTTATGGACTGCCGACGTTTATCAAGGTGCGCCAACTCCGGTAACAGGTTATTTATCTGTAATATCAAAAGGTTCGGCTGCATTTGGATTCATGGTAATTCTTGTACAAGTATTTGGTTCTGTGTATGCATTAGCTTGGGAATGGATGCTTTATGCACTTATTGTGTTGACAATTACATTGGGTAACTTGTTTGCTATACGTCAACGCAATATGAAGCGTTTCTTGGCATTCTCTTCTGTTTCGCAAGCCGGTTACATTATGTTAGGTGTGATAGCAGCCAATGAAATGGGACTTGCTTCATTAATGTATTATGTATTGGTTTATATCTTGTCCAACTTGGCTGCATTCGGTGTAATCGGTGCAATTGAAAACAAGACAGGCAAGGTAATGATGGTCGATTATAACGGATTACGTATGACAAATCCATGGCTTGCTTTCACAATGATGCTTGCAATGTTCTCACTTGCCGGAATTCCTCCTTTTGCAGGGTTTTTCAGTAAATTCTTCATCTTTGCAGGTGCGTTGAGTGTGGGCAGTGTATCAATGTATGTTTTAGTGCTTATTGCATTGCTTAATACAATCATTTCTTTATACTACTATTTGTTGGTTGTAAAGGCGATGTTTATAAACCAACCTGAAGAAGGCGGTGCAATTGAAACATTCAAAAGTGCATGCAGTGAACGTTTAGCAATGATTGTTTGTGTATTGGGTATCATTCTTGTTGGTATTGTAAGTTGTATTTACACTTATTTAGTGGATGCAGCAGAGTCTTCAATCTCAATGTTCAATGTGTTTTAATTATAAAATGAATAAATGAAATATAGGCGATTGTGAAAGCAATCGCCTATATTGTTTTTATAAGTAGAGATTATCTTGAATAATTGCGTTAGTTTATCTAACTTTGCGTCGTTAAATAATAAGATTATGAAAAAGTTTATCGTATTTTTAGTTACAATAGGATTAATTTTACCTATTGTTGTTTCTTGTGAGAACGGTACTACAAAACATAGTACAGAAATATCAAAAGATACTGTTTCTGTTGATACGTTAGTTATAATTGATACAATTAAGCCAGTTTCTACAAAGAAAGTTGAGGAACCAAAAAAGAATATAGATAAAAAGGGGGAACCAAAACAGGAGACCCCTAAGGTTGTGGATATTCCTCAAGAAATTGGGGCGAGTCCGGATGCTGTATATTCTCTAGATGACAATGAGACAGAATCTTCTCCCAAATATCCTGAAGGGGAAAAAAAGTTGAAAAAACTTTTAAAAAAACAACTTCGTAAGGCTCAAAAAGGAGAAAAAGCAAAATTTAAGGCAAGCATAGTAATAAAGAAAGATGGGACTGTGGGTAGAGTTCAATTCACAGAGTGCGGTTATGCAGATGAATATAAACCGGAGATTGTCTCAGTTCTTCAAGCTTTGCCGATGTTTACTCCCGGTATGAAAAATGGTGTAGCAGTTGATTCTTGGTACTATTTGAATTATAAACGTTGATATTTGTGGAATTTTATTAAAATACTTATCTTTGCACTGTAATTAATTGTTTATCAGAGAATCTTTACCCTTAAGAATGAGGATAATAGCAGAGTGTAGTTCGTTAAAGTCGGTATGGGCTTTAGTCGAAAACGGAGAAATAATAGAAAAAATCGTTACAGAAGGTATTAACCCATTTTTTCAATCAAGACGAGAAATAAGTCATATAATAAGATTGGGATTACCCGAATCTTTTTTTAAGCGTCGTTGGGAGCATGTTTATATTTATTGTGCCGGTTGTACTACTGATGAAAAGAAGAAAATAGTAGAAGCATCGGCTGTAGCTCAATTTAAGACTCCGGTGACTGTGGAAAGTAACTTATTGGGAGCTGCAAGAGGCTTACTGAAAAATCATTCGGGCATAGCATGTATATTGGAAACGGGATCTAATTCATGCCAATATGACGGAGAAAATATAGTGAAACAAGTACGTTCATTAGGCTTTATTTTGGGTGATGAAGGTAGTGGTTCGGCTTTGGGAAAATTGTTTATCAGTGATTGTCTTAAGGGATTGGCTCCTCAAGCCGTTATAGAATCGTTTTATGACCGATTTAATGTAAATCCTGATGAAATTATGGACGATGTATATACAAGTAATTCACCAAGTAAATGGCTAAGTGAATATGCGGTGTTTTTGTCGGAACATTTAGATAATGAGTATGTTCTATCTCTAGTGAAGAATGAACTTCAACGCTTTTTTGAACGAAATATTCTTCAGTATGATTATGAACGTCATCATGTAAGTTTTGTTGGAAATATTGCTTGTTTGTATTCGGAAATTTTAAAAGATATTGCAACGAGTTTGAATGTGAAAATTGACAAAATTGTAGGGAGTTCTTTATATGGACTTGTGAATTTCCACGAAATTTGTTAAATACAAAATTATAATATTAGGAGATTGTGAGATAACGAAAAATTACATACTTTGGAATTAAAAAGTGGCTTAATATTTAAAATATGTTTATATTTGAATAATTAAGCCATTTTTTGTTTCGTAATGTGAAGTTAAAGTGCTACATTTGTATGAATTGCCGTAAAGGTATTTTCTAATAGAAAAATTGTAAAAAAACTATTGCTAAGAAATAAAGAACTAACACTATTATGAGAAAATTTTTCTTGACATTATTGTTGATGTGTGTGGTGGGTTTTGCCGGAGCAAAGACTCAAGTAACACTAAGTGCAGAGCTAAAAGATAGTATTGAATCAAAGATTCTATCTACAATACCTGCAAACATGGAAGTGGGTGCTATTAAAGTACTAAAAGCTACAGTAAATGAGAAAAAACAGTTTGTTAATGTGGACATGAATGAAGTTTATTCATACGTTCCTTTCACAGAGACAACACTTAATGAAGTTAAAAGTCTTGTATTAAGTGCTTTGCCTGTAGATTATAAGGCATATAGCGTAAATCTTACAATCAAAGGAGTTGACGCAAGTAAGTATATTGCGGTTTATTCTAAGAAATATAGAAAGAAAAACGAGAAGTTCATTACTTCACAAGATCCTAATGATAATTTTACACAAGGATTAAATGGAAATGTTATTGCTTTATGGCAAAGTCACGGATGGTATTTTGAACCAAAATTGAATCGTTGGGAATGGCAACGTGCACGCTTAATGCAAACTGTTGAGGACTTGTACACTCAGGGGTATGTTATGCCATTCTTGATGCCTATGCTTGAAAATGCAGGGGCTTATGTGTTTAGCCCGCGTGAACGTGATATAAATTTGTTTGAACAAATTGTTGACGCCGATGGCTCTTACGCTTATAAAGGTTACTCTGAACACAAAAAAGGTGAAAAATGGCAAGAAGGTGAGGGCGTAGGTTTTGCTTATAATCGTAAGGAGTATCGTAACTATGAAAATCCATTTAAAGAAGGAACTTATCGAGTTGTAAAAGCTTCTAAAAATCAAAAGAAAGTTTCAACCGCAAAATGGAATGCGGAGGTTCCTGCTGATGGTAATTATGCTATATATATATCTTATGTAACTATGCCTAAGAGTATTAAAGATGTTAAATATAAGGTTAATAGTCAAGCTGGAACAAAGACTTTCACAGTAAATCAAAAAATGGGTGGTGGTACATGGATTTATTTAGGGCATTTCCCATTGAAAGCAGGATTGAATGAAGCTGTTGTTGAAATAAGCAACTATTCTAAAGAATCCGGGGTTGTTACAGCCGATGCCGTAAAAATAGGTGGCGGTATGGGTAATATTGCTCGCAAGGTTCAGGCTATGAGTGAAAATGTGAAAAGTTCTGATGATAAGAAACCTCAAGAAATTGAAACACCGGATGTTGATTATCGTTGGCAAATAAGTAAATATCCACGCTTTACCGAAGGTGCACGTTATTTCTTGCAATGGGCAGGTGTACCCGATAGCGTATATTCACCGACCCAAGGTAAAAATGATTATACCGACGATTACAGTTGCCGTGGGCATTGGGTTAACTATTTGGCAGGTGGTTCACGTGTGAATCCGGATGCTGAAGGCTTGAATATTCCTGTGGATTTGGCTTTCGCTTTCCACACTGATGCTGGTGTTACTCCGAATGATTCGGTTATTGGAACATTGGGTATTTATATGACAAAGAAATTTGATAAATATGCTGATGGAACTCCTCGTATTTTGTCAAGAGATATGACAGACTTGATTATGACAAATATAGTGAACGACGTAAGAGCTCATTTTGATTCGAAATGGATGCGTCGTGGAATGTGGGATCGTTCTTATGCGGAAGCTCGTGTTCCTGAAGTACCTACTATGCTTCTTGAACTTCTTTCACATCAAAATTTTGCCGATATGAAGTATGGTTTGGACCCAACATTCCGTTTTACAGTGAGCCGAGCTATTTATAAGGGAATGCTTCAATTTATTGCAAAACGCGATGGACGTGCTTATATGGTTCAACCTCTACCTGTAAATTCTTTTGCGATTGCTCCACAAGGTAATAATAAATTTATGTTGACATGGAAACCGACTATTGACACTTTAACTGCTAATTCCGACGCTTCAAGTTATTTAGTTTATGAACGTATTGGAAATGGAGCATTTAAATATATAGCAAAAACAACAGAACCTCTGTATGAAACAGAGGTAAAAGATAATTTGATTCATAGTTATAAGATTGTGGCTATGAATGATGGAGGTAAAAGTTTCCCAAGCGAAGTGCTTTCATTAGGTGTTGCTCCTGAATCTAAAGGAACTGTAATGATTGTGAATGGATTTACTAGAGTCTCTGCTCCTGATTGGTTTGAAGCAGGAGAAATTGCAGGTTTCTATGATATTAAAGACCCGGGTGTTCCTTATATCAATGACATAAGTTATATTGGTTCTCAATTTGAATATCGCCGTGAAATTCCTTGGTTGGATGATGACGCAGGTGGATTTGGTGCGAGTCGTTCTAATTATGAAGATAAGGTTGTAGCCGGTAATACTTTTGATTATCCTATTGTACATGGTGCTTCAGTGATGGCAACCGGTTATTCTTTTGTATCTAGTAGTATGGCTGCTTTTGCTGGAAAACAGGTAAATGCTGATGAATATCCTATCGTAGATATTATAATGGGTAAGCAGAAAGAAATCCAAATAGGTCGTGGAGAGGTACCAAATCGTTATAAGACAATGACTCCTGAACTAATGAATACGCTTACTGAATACACTAAGACCGGAGGAAATGTTATGCTTACCGGTTCATTTATAGCAAGCGATATATGGGATAAAAAGAATGCAAATGAGGAAGAAAAAACATTTGCAGCCGATGTATTAGGCTATAAATGGAGAGTTGGGCAAGCTGCTGTTGAAGGAGCTGTTTATGCAGTTCCAAGTATTCATAAAGCACTTAGTGATGAAGGTACTTGGTCTTTTGAGATGGTTCTAAATGATAAGATTTATGCTATAGAATCTCCGGATGCAGTATTCCCTGCCGATACAAAGACCGGCGCAACTATATTACGATATTCTGAAAATAATATACCTGCAGGTGTTGCTTCTTCAAAAAATGGCTATAAAACATTTATAATGGGTATTCCATTTGAAGTAATTAGCGGAGATAAAGAACGTAATGCCTTGATGAAACGAGTAATTACTTTCTTTGAAAATAAATAAGAAAACAACTAATAATAATTATATAACTAAATCAACAAAACAATGAGTAAAACAATAAACTGTTTCGTACCATTTGCGAGTGCTGAACAAGCTAAGGCAACTGTTGAAGCCTTGAAAGCTAGTGAACAAGTAAAGAATGTGTACCTTTTGAAGACTGAAGATGCTGTAGGTTCTTTAGATGGATGTGAATCTATTGAAATCAAGTCACTTTATGCAACAGATACCATCAAGAAAATTGCAGAAAAAGCTGATGCTGATTATGTTCTTCTTTACACAAAGTATGATACTTTGGTTCCCGGTATGTTTGCTATTGAAAGAATGACAAAACTAGCTTCTGATAGTGGTGCCGGTATGGTTTATGCTGACCATTATCAAGTAGTTGATGGAAAGCAAACTAATGCACCTGTAATTGATTATCAATTTGGTAGTTTAAGAGATGATTTTGATTTTGGCTCAGTGCTTTTGTTTAATGCTGTAACTTATAAGGAAGCTGCAGCAGGTCTTGATAAAGACTATGAACATGCTGGTTTATATGATTTGCGTCTACGTGTTTCTCGTTTGGCAAATCTTGTACATATAAATGAATACTTATACAGTGATGTGCAACTAGACACTCGTAAGAGTGGGGAAAAGATTTTCGATTATGTAGATCCTAGAAATCGTGGTCGCCAAATCGAAATGGAACAAGCTTGTACAGAACATTTGAAAGTAATAGGTGGTTACCTTGCTCCTGAATTTGAAACTATCGAATTTAATAAGGGAGAGTTTGAAGTGGAAGCATCGGTAATGATACCTGTACGTAATCGTATCCGTACTATACGTGATGCAATCAAGTCGGTTCTATCTCAAAAATGTAACTTTAAATTCAACCTTATAGTTGTTGATAACGGTTCTACCGATGGTACAACTGAAGCAATTCAAGAATTTAAGGATGATGAACGTCTTATCCACATAATTCCGGAACGTAAGGATCTTGGTATAGGTGGATGTTGGAATCTTGGAGCATATCATCCAAAGTGCGGTAAATTTATTGTACAATTAGATAGTGATGATGTTTACAAAGATGAAAATACTCTTCAAACAATGGTAAACGCATTTTATGAACAAAATTGTGCAATGGTTGTGGGTACTTATATGATGACCGATTTCAATATGAATATGATTGCACCAGGTATTATTGACCATAAAGAGTGGACTCCGGAAAACGGACGTAATAATGCGCTTCGCATTAATGGTCTTGGTGCTCCTCGTGCATTCTATACTCCGGTTCTTCGTGATGTTAAAGTCCCAAATACAAGTTATGGTGAAGACTATGCACTTGGTTTGAATATTTCTCGCAACTATCAAATAGGTCGTATTTACGAACCTGTTTATATGTGCCGTCGTTGGGACGATAACAGTGACGCATCTCTTGATATCGTTAAGATGAATGGTCACAACTTATATAAGGATCGTATCCGTACTTGGGAACTTGAAGCTCGTATTGCTAAAAACAAGAAAGCATAATAGAATGGCAGTATTCACATCTAAGGACGTAGAAAATCTGTTTCAACGCCAATTTGAAGTGTGGGAAACAGCTAAGAATAATTTTGATGCGCTCAAGGGTGTAAAGGTTAAGGCATTGAAAGTGGGTAATGCCACTTTCAATGTTCAGTTTAACCCTGGACGTATTGTTTCAAGTGCAGCAAAGGTTGACGCAAAGTCTTTGAAAGAAAGAAAATGCTTCTTGTGTGAGGCTAATCGTCCTGCTGTTCAAGAGGGACTTGCGTGGGAGAATTATACAGTGTTGATAAATCCTTTCCCTATCTTTCCTCGTCACTTGACAATCCCTTGTAACGATCATATCGATCAATTGATTTCGGGACGTATCGGTGATATGATGTCAATAGCAGCATTGTTGCCCGAATATATTCTGTTTTATAATGGACCAAAGTGTGGAGCTTCTGCTCCCGACCACATGCACTTTCAAGCCGGAAATAAAGGTTTCATGACTTTTGATTCCGATTTGGCAAAAGGAGAAAAGTCTTTGGTAAAAGAAACAGATGGTGCAAAAATAGAATATGTAAAAGGCTTGGGACGTGTTGCTTTTGTTATTGAAGCTGAAAAGAAAGAGTCAGGAATAGCTCTTTTCAATGAACTTTTTGCGGCATTACCACAAAAAGATGATGAAACAGAAGCTATGCTTAATATTCTTTGTTGGATTGAAGACGAAAAATGGATGATTGCTGTATTCCCAAGAAAACAACACCGTCCATCATGTTATTCGGCAGAAGGTGACGCTAATATTCTCATCTCTCCGGCTTCGGTAGATATGGGAGGTGTATTTATTACTCCTTTGGAGAAAGATTTCGAGAAAATCACATCAGAGGATATTCAAATGATTCTTGATGAAGTGTGCTTCAGCGAAGAAGATGCAGAAAATTTAATTAATACCATAAAATAATTAAAACTATGAGTAATGTACCTCAAGTGCAAGTTGGTATTATGCACGAGCCTAATGTAGATTTTGTATTACATGGAATCTACAAGGTAAATGGTAAAGAAGTTACAGGCGCACAAGCTGCTACTCTTGTGGACGGAAAGGTGTGTTGGAACGGTGAAGTGTGTGATAGCTTCTTATTTGAACCCACAAATATGGAAACCGATTCATTTGAGTTGATAGGTGTGACAATTGGAGTGAATTTCCATTGGGAACGTAAAGAAAATCAATCGTTTCGCGGAGCTTTGCGCTTGATTGTAGAACATGGTGCTATTTGCCCTGTTAATATTCTTTCAGTTGAAGAATATTTGTTAAGTGTAATCTCTAGTGAAATGAGTGCGACAGCTTCATTGGAATTGTTAAAAGCTCATGCTGTAATTTCACGTAGTTGGCTGCTTGCTCAAATGGATAAGAGTAAAAAACTTGCTGCCGGAGCTGAAAAATATTGTGCATGTACACAAACTGAAGATGAGTTGGTAAAATGGTATGACCGCGAAGACCATTTCAATTTTGATGTATGTGCCGATGACCATTGTCAACGATATCAAGGTATTACACGTTCTTCTACTCAAACTGTTCGTGACGCTATCAAGGCAACTTGGGGTGAAGTGCTTATGTATGATGGAGAACTTTGTGATGCTCGCTTTTCTAAGAGTTGTGGTGGCGTTTATGAAGAATTTGAAAACTGTTGGGAACCAAAACATTATGATTATCTTGTGGCTCATCTTGATGGTGAAGATGAAATGAACTTCCCTGATTTGACAGTAGAAGAAAATGCACGTGAATGGATTCTAAATGCTCCTGCGGCTTATTGTAATACAAACGATAAGCAAATTCTTTCACAAGTGTTGAACAATTACGATCAAGAAACAACCGATTTCTATCGTTGGAAAGTTGAATATACACAAGAAGAGATTTCTAAATTGATAAAAGAACGTTCAGGAGTGGATTACGGAACAATTCTAGACTTAGAACCTGTTTCTCGTGGTACATCGGGACGCCTTTATCGCATGAAAATAGTGGGCGACAAGAAAACACAGATAATCGGTAAAGAACTTGAAATTCGTCGCACATTGTCGCCTTCACATTTGTATAGCTCGGCTTTCGTAGTTGAAAAACAAGATGTTGACGCAAATGGTGTCCCTCAAAAGTTCATATTACATGGTGCTGGTTGGGGACACGGTGTAGGCTTGTGCCAAATCGGAGCTGCCGTAATGGGTGAAAAGGGTTTCTCATACAAAGAAATTCTATTACATTATTTTATTAACGCATCAATTGATAAATTATATTAAATAATATGGGAAACGTAAAATATAGAAATCCATGGACATGGGTGCCTACGCTTTATTTTGCTCAAGGTATTCCCTATTTCCTAGTAAATAACATCTCTGTGATGATGTTTGCCAAAATGGGTGTTCCTAATGGTGATATGGCATTCTTTACAAGTCTTTTGTATTTGCCATGGATGATAAAACCATTCTGGAGTCCTTTTGTGGACGTAATGAAAACTAAAAGATGGTGGACTGTAGCAATGCAGGTTATAATGTCTATTGCATTTGTTTTATTGGTACTAACATTGCCTATACCAAACGCTGAAGATATAGCAAACGGAACAACTCCTATGAGTATGTTTATGATTACTCTAGTTCTGTTTATTATTACAGCTTTTGCTTCGGCTACGCATGATATTGCTGCCGATGGCTTCTATATGCTTGGTCTAGATACAGGTACTCAAGCTGAATTTGTTGGAATTCGTTCAACATTCTATCGCTTGTCTAATATTTTCGGACAAGGTGTTCTTGTAGCAATAGCCGGTTGGGTGGAATTGGAATATAATGATATTCCATTATCATGGCAAGTTACTTTGATTGTTGCTACTGTAGTATTTGCTTTAGTAACAGTTTATCACTTGTTTATTATACCAAAACCGGACGCAGACCGCCCAACAATTGAGGGTAAAGTAAGTGCCGGTGCTATTTTCTCTGAATTTGGTCGTTCTTTCAAGACTTATTTCATGAAGAAAGGCGTATGGTTGGCAATTATATTCATGTTGTGCTATCGTCTTCCTGAAGCATTCTTGCTTAAACTTTGTATGCCATTCTTGGTGGCTTCACAAGAAGTTGGAGGGCTTGGAATGTCTACAGCTAATGTTGGTATTGCTTATGGTACAATCGGTACAATTTTCTTGACTGTTGGTGGTATTCTTGGTGGTATATTTGCTTCACGCCTTGGTTTGAAAAAATCATTGTGGATTATGGCGGCATGTATGACATTACCATGTATCACATTTGTGTATTTGGCAATAGCTCAACCTACAAATCTTGCCATTATAGCTACAGCTATTTCAATCGAGCAATTTGGTTATGGATTTGGTTTTACAGCATATATGTTATACATGATGTACTTCTCAGATGGCGAATTTAAAACATCTCACTATGCTATCTGTACAGCATTCATGGCTGCAAGTATGTTGATACCTGGTATGTTTGCAGGTTATATCCAAGAAGCTATTGGTTATGTAAATTTCTTCTGGATGGTAATGGCATGTTGTATAGCAACTTTGATTGTTACATACTTTGTAGATCGTAAGATTGATCCAAATTACGGTAAGAAATAATAAAGTGTAATATGAAAAAGATATCATTAATCATATCATTGGTTTGTCTTGTGTCATTCATGGGAATGGCACAAGTAAAACCGGGTGTGGAAACATTGCGTGATGGAGGTTTTGCGCAATTGAAAGGAAAAAAAGTGGGTTTGATTACCAACCCAAGTGGTGTGGATAATAACCTAAAGTCAACAATTGATATCCTTTCAGAAGCTGAAGATGTAGAATTAGTAGCACTTTACAGCCCTGAACATGGTGTACGTGGAGATATTTATGCCGGAGCAAAAGTGGATACATATGTTGACAAAAAGACCGGAGTAAAAGTATATTCTCTATATGGTAAAAATAAAAAGCCATCAAAGGAAATGCTAAATGATGTGGATGTACTTATTTATGACATTCAAGACAATGGATGTCGTTCATTTACATTTATCAGCACAATGGGATTGTGTATGGAAGCATGTGCCGAAAATGGTAAGGAATTTATGGTATTAGACCGCCCAAATCCACTTTCAGGTTTGAAGGTTGAGGGTTGCTTGGTTGAAGAAGGATTCTTCTCAATGGTGAGTCAATTTTCAATACCTTATATGTATGGTTTGACTCCGGGAGAACTTGCTTTAATGCTTAACGATGGAATGTTGAAAGATGGAAAAAAGGCAAAACTGACAGTTGTGCCTATGACAGGATGGCATCGTTATATGACATTCGACCAAACGGGTATGCCATGGATTCTTCCTTCACCTCATCAACCTTATCCACAGTCGGCAGTTTATTATCCTGCAACAGGTATTATCGGTGAGTTGTATAATATCTCAATCGGTGTAGGTTATACAATGCCGTTCCAGCTTATCTGTGCTTCTTGGATTGAAGCCGATAAATTTTGTGATCGTTTGAATGCATTAAATTTGAAAGGAGTTGTTTTCCGACCTATTCACATCAAGCCATTCTATAGTCAAAGCAAGGGCGAAAACATTCAGGGGGTACAATTGTACATAACCGATGTATTGGATGCTGAATTGACAATGATTCAGTTCCATGCAATGGAAATTCTTGCCGAGATGTATCCGGATAAGCGCCTTTTAGATGAAAACGGTCAAGGCACATTAGGAAATCGTTGGAGAATGTTTGATTTGGTGTGTGGAACCAATAAAATACGTCTTGAATTCTCAAAGAACTATAAAGTTGCCGATATTAAGGAATATTGGGATAAGGACGTAGACGCGTTTAAAGAAAAATCAAAGAAATACTACCTATATAAATAATAAAACAGGTAAAAAATAGTACCGATGACAAAAGCAGAAAAATATAAAGCTTATCTTGATGAAGTAAAGCAATTTGTTTCATCAGATCGCATATATACCGATGACCTACATCGTTTGGCATGGGGTACCGATGCCGGATTCTATCGTGAAATTCCGGAGATCGTGATTCGTTCAAAAAACGAAGAAGAAGTTTCTAAATTGTTAAGACTTTCCGATAAGTATGAACTTCCTGTAACATTCAGAGCTGCAGGAACAAGCCTTTCCGGACAAGCAATCACTAATTCAATTTTGATAGTGGCAGGCAAAAATTGGGAAGATTATGAAGTCCTTGACAATGGTGAACGTATCAAGTTGCAGCCGGGTATTATCGGAGATAGAGTAAATCAAATACTGCAACCATACGGTAAAATATTCTCTCCGGATCCGGCTTCAAAGAAGTCGGCAATGGTGGGGGGAATTGTGATGAACAATGCTTCAGGAATGAACTGCGGTACGCATGCAAGTAGTGACCGAGTGTTGTTGTCGGCTCGATTGGTTTTAGCTGATGGAACGGTACTAGATACAGGTGATGAAGCAAGTAAAAAAGTATTTGCTGTTTCACATCCTGATTTTATAAAGAAAATAGAAGAATTACGTGATCGCGTAAATGCCGATGAAGAATTGGTAAAACGTATTAAGCATAAGTATGCAATTAAGAATGTAACCGGATTGAATATATTGCCTTTTGTGCTATATACCGATCCTTTTGAAATTATTACCCACTTAATTGTAGGCTCTGAAGGTACGTTGGCGTTTGGTTGTCAATTTACAATGGCTTCGGGACACTTGTATAAACATTCAGCAAGCGCGATGCTTTATTTCAAGAGTTTGCGTGAAGCAAGTGAAGCTGTTGTTGCAATGCGTGAAGGACCTATTCATAGTGCCGAGATGCTTGATAAGAAATCACTTTCATCGGTAAATGATACTACGGGAGAAGGATTAACTGCAGTATTGACAGAAACAAAAGCCGATACAAAAGAGGAATTGGACGCAAATATTGCTGAATTGACTCGTTTAGTAGAACGTTTTGATTTGGCTGTACCGGCTCGTTTTACCGACGATCCTGCCGAATATTCAAAATATTGGGCTATACGTTCAGGAATTTTCCCAAGTGTAGGCGGAACGCGTCCTATTGGAACCACCGTTATCATAGAAGATGTGGCATTCCATATAGAAGATTTACCAAATGCCACAGTTGATCTTGCTGAAATGCTTGAAAAGCATGGATATGAGGATTCTTGTATTTATGGACATGCTCTTGAAGGCAATTATCACTTTATCATAGCTCAAAGATTTGACAGCGAAGCAGAACTTAACAAGTATAAAAATCTTATGCTTGAAGTGGAAAAACTTGTTGTCGATAAATATGATGGTTCATTGAAAGCAGAACATGGAACCGGAAAGAATATGGCTCCATTTGTGGTACATGAATGGGGTGAAAAGGCATATGCGGTTATGCGTGAAGTAAAACAATTGTTTGACCCTAAAAACATACTGAATCCGGGTGTTATTTTCAATGATGATCCGGAATGTTATGTGAAAGGGTTGAAACCAATGCCAATAACCAATGAACGTGTCAATAAATGTATTGAGTGTGGATTCTGTGAAGTGAATTGTGTGTCATGTGGTTTCACATTATCATCTCGTCAACGTATAGTAATTCAGCGAGAACTATCTCGTTTGCGTGCAACCGGAGAGGATAATGAACGTTTAAAGAAACTTGAAGAACAATTTAAGTATTACGGTAATGAAACTTGTGCCGGCGATGGATTGTGTAGTACGTCATGTCCTATGAAGATTAATGTGGGCGAAATGATTCATGATCTTCGTGAAGAGGCATTGCCTAAAGGTAGCTTTGGATATAAGATGGGAGATTTTGCCGCTAATCATCTTCAAGGTATAAAAAATGTTCTTCGTCCTGTGCTTAGTGCTGCTTCGGTAGCTCAAAGTATTATTGGAGATAAAGGGGTAAAAACTGTTGGAGAAACTCTGCATAAAGCAGGAATCCCATTATGGACTCCATCTATGCCTACCGGACACTATTCTTGTCCTCAAAGTAAAAACAAGAGTAAAAAGAAGGTGGTTTATTTCCCGAGTTGCTTGAACCAAACGATGGGACATTCGCACGTAGACCATGAAAAGAAGGACTTGGTTAATAAACTAGTTGAATTTTTGGATAAAGTAGGATATGAAATAATTTATCCGGAAGGAATGCAGAATTTGTGTTGTGGTATGATTTGGGAAAGCAAGGGTATGCCCGATATTGCAAATCGTAAAACCAAAGAGTTGGAGGATGCTTTGTGGAAAGCGTCCCAAGAAGGTAAATACCCGGTTCTTTGTGACCAAAGCCCTTGCATGCATCGCATGCGCGACCACATAAAGAAAATGCATTTATATGAACCGGTTGAATTTATTCATGACCTTGTTGCTCCAGACTTAGAGTTTACTCAAACCGATGAACCTATAACAGTACATGTTACTTGTACAATGCGTCACATGGGACTAGGTGAGAAAGTGATAGCATTGGCAAAAATGTGTTCTCGTAATGTAATAGTTCCTGAGGGTGTGGGGTGTTGTGGCTTTGCCGGAGATAAGGGATTTACCAATCCGGAACTTAACAAGTATGCGTTGCGTAAGCTACGTCCTCAATTGGAAAAGGCAGGTGTGAAGCGTGGCTTCTCAAACAGTCGTACGTGTGAAATAGGATTAACGACAAATTCGGGAGTGCCTTATCAATCGATTGTTTATTTGGTAGATGAGTGTGCTAAATTAAAGAAATAATTTATTATGAATGATTTGAAAAAACAAAGTAGCCGATTGTTATCTCTTGACATTTTGCGTGGTATAACCATTGCAGGTATGTTATTGGTAAACAATCCCGGTTCGTGGGGGTCTATTTATGCACCTTTAGGGCATGCTGAGTGGAATGGTTTGACTCCAACCGACCTTGTATTCCCATTTTTTATGTTTATTATGGGAGTGTCGATGTTTATGTCAATGAGAAAATTTGATTTTAAACTGACCGGTGCAGTTACATGGAAAATTATACGTCGCACTGTGGTTATATTTGCCATAGGACTTGCTGTTTCGTGGTTTGGTCGTTTTTGTCGTGTGATGTTTACGTCCGACCTTGCGTTTTTCCCTCGTTTATGGGACGCAATCGATAGTTTTGAGAATATGCGCATATTGGGTGTAATGCCACGTTTGGCGCTATGCTATTGTGCTGCTGCATTTATTGCATGTACGGTTAAATTCAGCCGTATTCCATGGATTGCGGCAGGGCTTATTGTAATATATTCATTAATGTTGATTTTCGGTCAAGGATATGATATATGCGAAGAAAATATAATTTATAGAATAGATAATGCCGTTTTAGGTAGTGATCACATGTATCATGGACTTGCTGTGTGGAAAGTGCTTGAAAATTCAGCATTTGATCCCGAAGGTCTTGTGAGTACAATTCCTGCAATAGCTCATGTACTTATAGGGTTGTTGTGTGGTCGCATGATAATGACCGATAAAGATAATAACTCACGTATAAAGAACCTTTATATAGTAGGCAGCATATTGATGATTGTCGGCTGGTTGGCAAGTTACGGTCTTCCAATAAACAAGAACATCTGGTCTCCTACATTTGTATTGGTTACTTGTGGTATGGCTTCAACATTGTTTGCTTTGTTGATATGGATAATCGATGTGAAAGGTTATAAGAAATGGACAATGTTCTTTGAAACTTTCGGTATAAACCCATTATTCTTATATGTGCTTGGCGGAGTATTGAGTATATTGTTTAGCCGTATAATAGTTCCTGTGGGTGGAGATATGGTCTCTATTCATAATTTGATTTACAAAGTATTCTTATTAGGAATAACCGATGATAAATATTTGGCTTCTTGCCTATATGCAATCATTTTTGTAGGTATAAATTGGTTAGTAGGTTATTATTTGTACAAAAAGAAAATTTATATTAAGATATGATACTAATAGCAGATTGTGGCAGCACTAAAATTCAATGGTGCGCAGTAGAAAACGGAAAGGTTGTAAAGGAAATTTTTACACCGGGTATGAATGCGGTAATGCTTACCGAAGAGGAAATGGCAGCTCGCATTGGTAACGAATTAAAGCCGGAAGTGGAAGGTGTGTCTTTTGACGCTATCTATTTCTATGGTGCAGGTTGTATTTCGGAAGAAGTATGTGCAAATGTGCGTCGCGCTATTGCAGTTCACGTTCCGGCTCCTGTTATAGAAGTATATACCGACTTGTTGGCAGCAGCTCGTGCTTTATTCGGAAAAGAAGCCGGTATTGCATGTATTATGGGTACAGGTTCTAACTCTTGTTATTACGATGGTGAAAAAATCGTAGATAACGTGTCTCCTCTGGGTTATATATTAGGTGATGAAGGTAGTGGAGCTGTATTAGGAAAACTTTTGGTGGGTGATGTGTTGAAGAAACAACTTCCTGAACATCTATGTGAAAAGTTCTTGGCTCAATATGATCTTGACCGCATGAAGATTATCCAAAAAGTGTATCGTGAGCATCCTGCAAATCGATTCTTGGCTTCACTTACACCGTTCTTGATTCAGAACATTGAAGAACCTGCTGTTCATCGTTTGGTATTGAACGCATTCAAGGCATTCTTTGTACGCAATATTGCCAATTATGCAAATTACAAGAATTATAGCATTAATTTCGTGGGTTCTATTGCTCATTACTATCGTCCTGTTCTGGAAGAAGCTGCAGCGTCGGTAGATTGTAAGATAGGTAAGATTCTTCAAGCTCCGATGGAAGGCTTGATTGTTTATCACTCATAAGAAAAATAACTAAAAAAACTAACAAAATAACATATCAAAGTTATGGCATTTGTAAAGATAACAGAACAATCATCGTTATATAACGATTTGGAAAAAATGTCGGTTCACGACCTGTTGGTAGGTATCAACAATGAAGATAAAAAGGTGGCTCTTGCTGTGGAAAAAGCTATTCCTGCAATCGAAAAACTTGTAACCGGTATCGTGGAACGCATGAAACGCGGTGGTCGTATTTTTTATATGGGTGCAGGAACATCAGGACGTATCGGTGTACTTGACGCTTCTGAAATTCCTCCAACATACGGTATGGATCCATCATGGGTGGTAGGTCTTATTGCCGGTGGTGACCATGCTCTTCGTAATCCGGTTGAAAATGCCGAAGACGATACAGAACAAGGTTGGAAAGACCTTCAAGCATGCAATATCAACGATAAAGATACTGTAATCGGTATTGCTGCATCGGGAACAACACCTTATGTTATCGGTGCATTGAAGGCGGCTCGTGCTAATGGCTGTCTTACTGCTTCGGTTTCTTCTAATCCTGATTCTCCTATCGCTGAAGCTGCCGAAATTGCTATCGAAATGATTGTCGGTCCTGAATTTGTTACAGGTTCGTCTCGTATGAAGAGTGGAACAGGTCAAAAGTTGATTTGTAACATGATTACTACTTCTGTAATGATTCAAATGGGTCGTGTAAAGGGTAATAAGATGGTGAACATGCAATTGAGCAATGCTAAACTTGTTGATCGCGGTACTCGTATGATTGTTGAAGAATTAGGTTTGCCATACGATGAAGCTCGTCGCCTTCTTCTTCTTCACGGAGAAGTGAAACGCGCATGTGATGCTTATCGTGCCGAAAACGCATAATAAAGTTCCGTTTTTTAGACAAAAAGACAGAATAACATATTCTAAGGAGGGGTGTGTCAAATTAAAATTTGGCACATCTTTTTTTGTAACATGCTTAAACATTGGTGTTTAGGGTGAGTGAGTCGAATTTGTACAATTTTTTGTACAAATTCTTTTAAAATCGTACATTTTTTTGTGCAATTTATTGTATCTTTGTGGGTGGTGTTTAATAATCAGGCTGTTATGGAAAATTTAATACGTACATTTCATTATTATTTAGAGAATACTGATATAACATTTGTTCGCTATTTGCATAGTCAAATCGAGTGGGATAGTAGGTTGATTTCAATCCTTGGTAGTAGGGGAGTTGGAAAAACGACACTTTTATTGCAACATATAAAACTTTATGATAATATAGAAGAAGTGTTATATGTATCGGCAGATGATTTATATTTTACTAATCATAGATTGTATGATTTGGCGTTGGAATTGGTAAGGAATGGTAAAAAGAAATTATATATAGATGAAATCCATAAATACAAGAATTGGTCGCAAGAAATAAAGAATATCTATGACCAAATGCCTAAGTTGCAGATTGTTTATACCGGTTCTTCGATATTGGAATTGGAACGAGGAGGAGCTGATTTGAGTCGTCGAAAATTAGAGTATTATTTGGCGGGATTGTCGTTCCGGGAATATCTTAATATTGTTAATAAGTGGGAATTGCCGGTTTATAAATTTGATGACGTTATTGGTAATAGAGTAAAATTCCCGGGAAACGAATTACCATTAAAATATTTTAAAGAGTATTTGCAAAATGGATATTATCCGTTCTGTTTAGAAAAAGGGTATTTTTTGAGATTGAATAGTGTAATTAATCAAATTATTGAAAATGATATACCTATGTTTGCCGGGATGAATATAGGTACGGCAAGAAAATTACGGACTTTACTTTCGATAATTGCTGACAGTGTACCATTCAAACCGAATTACACAAATATAGCCAAGTCTCTTGATGTTAATCGCAGTTATGTCGTGGATTTTCTCATTTATTTGGAAAAAGCAGGATTGGTAAAGCAATTGCGAGCAGATACAAGTGGAATAAAACTTTTGGGAAAGGTTGATAAAGTATATTTAAATAATACGAATTTGGCGTATGCGTTGTCAGCAGAAAAACCTGATATAGGGAATCTGAGAGAAACTTTTTTCTTTTCCACAATGGGTGTTACTCAAAAAGTCGCAGCCTCTTCAGTATCTGATTTTTTAATAGGCAAATATACATTTGAAGTAGGAGGGAAGAATAAAAAGAAAAAACAAATAGCAGATGTTCAGTATTCCTATATTGTAAAAGATGATATCGAATATGGTTTTGGTAATGTATTGCCATTATGGGCATTTGGCATGACATATTAAAGAAATAGTTTTTTGATACGATAATAAATTTAACTAAATTTGCCGAAAATGAGAATAAAAATAAAACAAAGGATTATGTTTAAGAAATATGCGATTATGGTGTTGCTGTTGTTTTGTGCAATGGTAGCATATGCACAAGATGTGATAGTGAAAAAGAGTGGAGAAGTACTGAATGTGTATAACGTTGAGATAGCAACAAAGTACATATATTATACTACGAATAAATCGACGGATGATATAAAGAAAATTATTAAGGATGATGTGTTTTCAGTGAAAATAGGCAACGGAGAAATGCAAATGATTGGAGCTAAAACCAAAGAACAACATAAAATACAGGAAAATACATCAGAGAAGGAGAAATTGAGTGAAGGACTTGTGGAACGCAAAGTGGCTGATAACAATGCCGAACTGATAGCTCGTTACAATAAGTATCATAATGGATACACCGATAAGAAACCTACAAATAAAGTGACAAAAGATGGTTATGCAATATTGGGTGTTACCAAAGAATCGGTACTATCGAATGAAGATATAGAAGTGGAATTGAGAATGTTAGATAACGAAGATATGAATGAAAGTGCGAATACTCGTAATCTTGAATATCAAGATATTGCTGAGTGTAAAATATATCTGAAGAATAAAAAAATAAAAAGATTTATGTAGATCTAGGGAATACTTTTAGGGTTTATAATAGTGGTGTTTCAGAGGTATATTATGATGGCTCGCAAGTTTCAAAGAGTTCAGGTGGAGGTACAGGTGTTTCATTAAATCTTGGGGCAGTTACAGGGGTATTAGGTGTCGGTGGAATTGTAGGAACGCTTGCAAGTGGTGTAAATGTTGGCGGAGGAACGCAAAATTCTGCAAGTAAAACATACGGTTCTCAACGAGTGCTTGTTATCCCACCGATGGGGAAAGTTTGTCTTCCTCCATTATATGAAGTTGTTAAAGGAAAAGTAATGAAAGCGTATGTAGGTTTAACGATTAATTATCCTAAAAAATATAAGGGGATAATGAGGAAAAATGCAGTATCTTCTTTTACAGAAGAAGATACTCTCTGGAAAAATCAATTTATGATAACTTATTCTTTCAATTCTACTTTTAAGAATTATTCAATGATGAAATTTTGTTTATTTGTAAAACAAATTATAGGTGGTAGGAGGTTCTTAAACGAAGAAGATATGTATAAGAAAATCAAAGATTGTGATGAATGTACTTTAATTGGAACTTTTAATTTAAATGAAAATATTAATGAAATAAAATATTGAATAGATATATTTATCTCTAAAAAACATAAGAAATGGCTAATGTGATTAGGAAATATGCAATTATGGTACTAATGGTGGGTGAAACAGCAAATGAAGATGCCCGGTTCACAAGTGGTATTCACAAAACCGAAAGAATCGATAGAGGGACTCATTTTTAACTTTTGACAATTAGAATAAGTACACCAAAAGTGTCTATCAAAATTTATTCCTAATTTGAACTTGGGTAATTGATTGTGTAAAAAATGTTGAAGAAACGGCAGATTTAAGCCGTTTTTTTTTGTACTGTTGAGATATTGACGTACTTTTACATTGAGAATCTATGAACTTGTGGGTGGTTGTGAAAAACTATCTCGGTATAAGTTTAGATATCATATTTTAAAGAACAAGAAAATGAAGAAAATAATATTTTTTATCTCTTTGGTTTTGTCGTCATCGTCATTTGCTGTTATGGCTCAAGATAATTCAGACGAACAATTGCAAGAAGCTCCAAAAACACTTTTCCCATATCCTCAAGCACCGGATACAATCAAGTCGTTTCAGGATCGTGCCAATTTTGTAATAATACGTTTTTGGGAAAAGTTTGATTTATCAAAACATATAAGCGATGAAGTGGCTTTTGAGGGTGCATTTCAAGATTATATTAATTTTTTTCCTCATGCTCATAAGACTGTGGTGATTAATTCCATTAAGGATTTGATGAATAAAGCTCAAAGCAATAAGGCGAATTTTATGCTTATAGGACGCTTAGCCGAGAAAAATATGTATTCTCCACAAGCTATTTTTGCAAGTGATGAAGCCTATTTGCCATTCCTTGAAGCAATGGTAAGGTCTAAAATAATGAAAAAGGAAGATAGAGAGTATTACAAAAATCAAATACAAAAGATAAATCAAAATATGCTCGGAGCTTTATGTCCTGAACTTGATGTGGTGGATGTAAATGGAGTGAAGCTGAAATTATCGTCATTATTAAGTGATAAAACCACAATATTGTTTTTTAATGATGGAGAGTGTTCCGATTGCATGTTGGGGCGTTTGCGTTTAAGCACAAACGTAAACCTGAATACACTTATTTCGGAAGGTAATATCAAAATCGTGTGTATTACACCCAAGAAATACAGTGAGCAATGGGCATCTGAAGCAAGAACATGGGCTGAAAATTGGTCTATCGTAGCTTCGGAAGATGCCGATAAGATTTTTGATATAAGAATTGCTCCAAGTATATTCATTCTGGATGCTGAGAAAAAGATTGCAGAGAAGAATATTTTGGTGGATATGATAGTAAGATAAGAATAATTGAAAAAACCGAGATATTATGGCAGCTAAGTTAATAAAACGAATGTTTCTGTATAGTGCCGGGTTGACATTTACCAATATGGCACGTCTTTTCATGCGTTTGTTTACCGGAGTGATGTTTATGCAGTTTGGAATACGTCAAATTGCTCATTTCAATGAATTGGCTCCAACTTTTCATTCCGTATTGGGAATGGGTAGTGAAACAACATTGCTTGTCATGATATTGATAGAAATAATCTGTTCCACTCTAATAATATTGGGATTGTTTACACGCTTTGCTATAATACCTCCGTTTGTCTCTATGATAATAGCCGAGCATGTAATAATGCAGTATTATAACACTGTGGATTTGACAAAACTCTTCAGCTTGCAAGCGGGATATCTGCCTATTATGTTTATGGGGATATTCATTTTTATGATGCTTGCAGGACCGGGGAAGATTTCGTTGGATTATATTATATCGGTTAATCTTACCAGTATAGATGAAAAGGGTGAAGCTGAAGCAAAAGAGTTTGAATTGGAAGAAAGTTGATTGCGGTCGGGTATTTTATGAATTATGAATTGATTTAAAATGAATGTAGCAGTACTTATATCGGGTGGTGTTGATAGTGCCGTAGTGGTTCACAAACTTAAAGAGGAAGGACATAATTTGAACTTGTTTTACATACGCATAGGTATGGATAATGGTGAAGGAGATTGTTCTGCCGAAGAAGACATTGAGATGTGTACCCTTATAGCAAAGAAATATGGTTTGCCTCTTGAAGTTGTTTCTTTACATCAAGAATATTGGGATAACGTAATGGAATATGCCTTACGTACAGTTAAGGCGGGTCTGACGCCTAATCCTGATATGATGTGTAATAAGATGATTAAATTCGGATATTTTGAGCAACGTTGGGGCAAGGATTTTGATATTACAGCTACAGGACATTATGCTAGTACCGATTTTGTGAACGGAACAAAATATCTTGCCACTGCTGTGGATCCTGTAAAAGATCAAACAGATTTTCTTGCCCAGATAAGTTACGAGCAATTACAGCACTTGATGTTTCCGTTAGGAACAATGCCCAAAAGCGAAGTGCGTCAACTTGCAATTGATGCAAAATTACCTAATGCATACCGAAAAGACAGTCAAGGTATTTGTTTTTTGGGTAAAATCAACTATAATGATTTTATTCGTCGCCATTTGGGAGAAAAGAAAGGTAATATTATAGAGCTTGAGACGGGAAAGAAAATAGGGGAACATAAAGGTTTTTGGTTCCATACAATAGGTCAGCGCAAAGGATTGGGTTTAAGTGGAGGTCCTTGGTTCGTTGTGAAAAAGAATGTGCAAGATAATACCATATATGTAAGTAATGGTTATGAAACTGAAAAACAATATGGAAAACTCATTCACATTGATGAAATGCACTTTATTTCAGGAAATCCATGGTGTGGCGTGAACACTCCTATAGATATAATGTTTAAAAATCGTCACACTCCCGAATTTATTAAGGCAAAATTCATTCATTTGGAAGGTGGAGAGTATTTCATAGAATCGGAAAAGAAAGTTCAAGGTATAGCTCCGGGACAATTTGCTGTGATATATGACGCAACCGGACATTTGTGTTATGGTAGCGGTGTGATAACAGGACAAAAAGTAAAGGAATAAGAGAATGTATGGAAAAGGTTAAGTTAAATGTAGTAGGAATAACATATAGTCAAGTACAATCGGGGGCTTATGCGCTTGTGTTGTCGGAGGAAGGCGGTCCTTATCGCATTCCGGTGGTTATTGGTGTTGCCGAAGCTCAATCTATTGCCATAAAAATGGAAAATATTATTCCACCGCGTCCGTTGTCTCACGATCTTATTGTGGGGTTGTCTCATGCTTATGGAATAAATCTTGATGAAGTCTTTTTATATAAATTTGAGAATGGAGTGTTTTTGTCGGAATTACGATTCAGCAGTGATGATCGTAGTGTGAATATAGATTCACGTACGAGTGACGCCATTGCTCTTGCCTTACGAACAGGGGCACCTATATATACGACTCGTGAAATTTTGGAAAAAACAGGCTTTGTAACAGACAAAGCTGATGTTTCTTCTCATAAAAAACAAGAACAGGAGCCAAAGCAGGTGAATTTAAAGAAGTTTGCTGTTGAAGAACTGGAGAAAATGATGGCTAAATGTGTAGAACGAGAGGAATATGAACAAGCTGCCGAAATCAAGAAAGTAATTACCGAGAAACAGGAAGAGAGAAAAAACAAATAAAACTAAATCTTAAATAAATATAGTAATTATGTGGAATATCAAAACAAGACTGATAGTGATGAACTTCCTTGAATTTGCAATTTGGGGAGCTTATCTCACTTCAATGGGAACATATCTTTTCGGAGTAGGATTGGCCGAAAATATAGGTTGGTTCTATGCTGTGCAAGGTATTGTGTCATTATTTATGCCGGCATTGGTTGGTATCGTGGCTGACCGTTTTATCCCTGCTCAAAAGGTGTTAAGCCTTTGTCATTTGATTGCATGTGTGTTTATGGGAGCTGCCGGAGTATATGCTATGAATGCTGGTGATAATGTGGAATTTTCTACATTGTTCAGTTTTTATACATTAAGCGTTGCCTTTTTTATGCCAACAATAGGTCTTTCCAATTCTGTGGCTTATACGGCTTTGACAAAATCCGGTTTGGATACAGTTAAGGCTTTTCCTCCAATAAGAGTGTGGGGAACAATAGGTTTCATTTGTTCAATGCTCTTTGTGGATTTTGCAGGATTTCAATCTACATATGAACAATTTTTTGTGTCGAGTGCATTAGGTCTTTGTCTTGCCGGTTATGCATTGACTTTAACCGATTGTCCGGTTGATAAAAGTGCTGGTAAAAGCAATTCTTTGGTTGATATTTTAGGATTGCGTGCATTCACATTGTTTAAAAACAAGGATATGGCTGTATTCTTTATTTTTTCTATGTGTTTAGGCGTTTCATTGCAGATTACCAATGGCTTTGCCAATCCGTTTATAACCTCATTCAAAGGTATTGCTGAATATGCTGATACATTTGGTGCAAATCATGCCAATGCTTTGATTTCGTTGTCGCAAATAAGCGAAACCTTATGTATTTTGCTTATTCCGTTCTTCTTGAAGCGTTTTGGAATTAAGAAAGTAATGCTTATTGCTATGTTTGCATGGGTATTGCGTTTTGGCTTGTTTGGACTAGGGAATCCGGGAGCCGGAGTGTGGATGTTTGTTTTGTCTATGATTGTATATGGTGTAGCATTTGATTTCTTCAATATTTCAGGTTCTTTGTATGTTGATAAGGTTACAGATGCATCTATTCGTAGTAGTGCACAAGGCTTGTTTATGATTATGACAAATGGTATTGGTGCTACAATAGGAACATTAAGTGCGCAGGCTGTAGTTAATCATTTTGTGTATTCTCAAACCGAACCGATAGCTCAGATTAATGGTTGGAATACATCATGGTTGATTTTTGCCGGATATGCATTGGTCGTAGCTATACTTTTTGCAATAATTTTCAAGGAACCTCAAAAAACTAATTCTTAATCCTGTTTTCTAACTGAATTATATGCACAGATTTTTTGCTCCGGATATAGAAGATACTTTAATTTTGCCAGAAATTGAGTCTCAGCATGCTGTACGCGTGTTACGTCTCAAAGAAGATGATGAGATAGAGGTCGTTGATGGTAAAGGTGCTTTATATCGTTGTCGCATTACACTTGCGCATAGTAAACATTGTGGTGTGGAAATAGTGGAAAAAGAGGTTTCTAATCCTCATTGGGGTAATGAAATCGTGATGTGTATAGCACCCACAAAGAATCTTGATCGCATAGAGTGGCTTGCAGAAAAATGTGCAGAAATGGGAGTTGATAGATTAATTCCGATACGTTGCCGATACTCTGAACGAAAAGAAATAAAAACGGAACGTTTACAAAAGATATTGGTTTCGGCAATGAAACAATCTTTAAAGAATACGTTGCCTCAATTGGATGAAATGACACCGATAAAGGAAGTATTGGAAATGCCATTTGAAGGGCAGAAATTCATTTGCTATTGTGATGATATAGTGGAACGTAGGCTATTTACAAAAGAATATGATCCCAATAAGAATGTTCTCATATTGATAGGTCCGGAAGGTGATTTCAGTAAAGAGGAGGTTGACATGGCGTTAAAAAACGGATTTGTGCCGGTGTCGTTGGGTGATAGTAGATTACGTACCGAAACAGCAGCAGTTGCCGCTTGTTTTGCTTGTCACACGATAAAACAGTTAGGAATTAAAAAATGAAGATATAGAAGTAAAAAAACAGAATAAATTTTTGATAGAAATGAAAAAAAGATTATTCACAATGTGCTTGGTGGCGTGTTCCGCTATGTTGTTTATGGCAGTGGCGCAGAATAACGTAAGTGAGGCTCAGAAACGCATTAATGCTGCTGTTATGGCTGTATATGATGAAGAACTGGCTAAGAATCCTTATGATTATGCTTTGTTATATAGTCGTGCTAATCAGTATTTTCTAAATGGTGAGTATTTGAAATCTTTGGAGGATATTAATAATGCGATTACATATATGCCAAAATCCGATGAATCTACAATGTTTGAGGCTTATGTGTTGAGAGCTAAAATTTATATTATACGCAATGAGAGAGAGGCAGCAGTAAAAGATTTGAAGATAGCAAATACAATAAAACCGGTTGATCAACACACAATTTTATTATTAGGTAATATGTGTATGGAAAGCGGAGATTTGTCGACGGCAAAAACTTCATATCAAACATTGTTACGTATGAATTCTTTGGATTATAATGCTCTTGCAGGATTAGCAAAGATTGCTGTTTTGGAAAAGGACTATGAACAGGCTGCAAATTATGCAAATCGTGCTGTTGATTTGTATCCGGCTGAACCTAGAGTATATCTTAATCGCTCGGATGTTCTTGTAATGATGAATGATCATAAGGGTGCAGCACAAGATGTTATTTCTGCTATCAGTGTATCTAATGATATGTCGGGAGCATTGCAACGTTTGGTTGATATGAGTGATACGAATTATGATGATGTGATGACTGCATTGTCCAATTCTATAGATAAAGCCCCGGATGTTGGTATGTTCTATTATATTCGTGCCACAGTTGCAATGGAACACAATCATTATTCTGCGGCATTGAAAGATTTAAATACTATCATTAATAAAAAATTGTACGATTATCATGGCATCTATTATTATAGCGCGCTTGCAAATTTCTATTTAAGTCGTTATATGGAAGCCTTAAATAGAGTGAATACGGCTATTATGATGGATGCTTCACGTCCTGAGTATTATGTGTTGAAAGCTCAAATACAAAGTGCAATGGGAATGACTAAAGATGGATTGCAGAGTGTGTATATGGCTCTTGGTGTAAATCCTAATTATATTGCGGCGTTACGGGAAAAAGCATTGCTTAATATATTGGATAAAAATTACAAGGATGCTCTTACTGCTATCAATGAAGCATTGTTGAATGACCCTACTATCGCAGAAAACTTATTGTTGAGAGCATGGCTTTGCAAAACATATTTGAAGGGAGAAACAACTGCAAAAAATGATTATAATAAGGTTTTGCAACTTGACAATAATATCTATTCGTTGCATGGTGTGGCGCTTTGTGCACTTGGTAAGATTGATGACGCTAAAGCGTGGGCAGATAAAGTGATTGCAGATAATCCTACTGCAGGAGGAGAGTCTTATTATATTGCTGCTGTAGTATATACGATGTGTGGTGATTATGATAAGGCATTAGATTATTTGGAGAATGCTTTAGCCAATGGGTATGGAAATTATTATACCATTTATGATTATAGAGAAGGCGATGTAAATCTTTTACCTTTGCGTTCTCTACCACGATTTAAGGAAATGGTGAAAAGATATGATAAAGTATTTGAATGATTAAATAATAAATTTTTTCATAAGGTAAGCTCGGTTGCATGTGAATGTAGCCGAGTTTTTATTTATTTTTTTGTTGATAAAAAACTGATAAAAAAGTTGCATGGTATTGAAATATATTGTACCTTTGCAACGCAATTGAGAAATCAATGAGGGCGTTTAGCTCAGCTGGTTCAGAGCATCTGCCTTACAAGCAGAGGGTCGGCGGTTCGAATCCGTCAACGCCCACAACAGAAAATCAAGGAGTTACAGACAATGTAGCTCCTTTTTTGTTGCCTTAAATCCGCTGGTTGAAGTCGTGGTTGAAGTTAAAAATGTCAACCAAAATGTGGCTTAATGGTCAAAATGGTTGGTGAAACCTTTGTAAGTCATTGAGAATGATTAA
>CAZTFX010000019.1:0-30210 GCA_964613095.1 uncultured Muribaculaceae bacterium
AAACTCCAACGACCTATAAACTTACCTCTCTATCGGGTAATGATTTGAAAACCGTTCGCCCTCATTACCTTTCATTTCCTTGCACTTTTGCATCGGCGAGGCTTTCATCAAAAGTCCTCATAAGTCATTGAACACCAGTGCCGCCATCATTATTTTCCCTCATTCGTTAGATTTTTCCAGAGATTAATAGTAACTTTGCGAACAGAGCAATTCAAAAACGCATATTTACCAATGCTTGTAACAGAATTAGGTATAGTTATAGAATATAAATCGGAACAATGAGAAAATGTAGCTTCTTCAATTCTTGTAATGGAGTTTGGTATTATTACAGATATTAAACTTTCACAAGAAGAGAAAGCCGAATAACCAATGCTAGTAACAGAATTAGGTATAGTTATTGAAATCAAGCCACTGCAACCACTGAAAGCATAATCACCAATGCTAGTAACAGAATAAGTTGCATCGTTATAGTTTACACTTTCCGGAATAACTACTATACTCCCATGGTCTGAACATCTTGCAACAGAAACAGTCTTATCTGTTGAACTCGAAATATTATAATAAATACCATCGACTTCAAAGTCGTAGGCAAATGCGTGTGAACCAGTCAATAGCACCGCTATCAACATCAGTTTTCGTAAAATTGAATGTTTCATCGTTTTAAAAATTTAGATTCATGAATTTCTATATTTGAATAATCGTTCTGTTTTAAGAATAATTCAAGAGATTCTTTTTCTTTTAAAAAATCATATCTGTATCCAATTGTTATTCCTTGTAATGCTTCTTTGGGAAAACTAATTTCCATATAAGGAATTAAACCAGCAGTACCTTTTCGAAATTTGATATTGCGATAATCCTCTCCGTCATAACAAATATTACCCTTTACAAACTCAGTAGTAGTGTGATTGGGGCGCATATATCTGACTTCTATTTCATGATTATAATCTACACGTTTAATAAATGCACATACTTCAAACAAATCAGAGGTGTCATTCGATGTTTGATGTTGTGTGTATTTATCATATGTCTGCTTTATGCTATCCTGCAAATTTGAATCATGACTATAAGTTACATCCTGTAGAATATCATTCCATTTATATTTTTCTAATGCAAGTTCAGCCGTTTCTTTAATAATATCAGGCTTAAATTCAAGAATATACCCCAAACCATCATTACAATATATATTCCACATACATAAATTGTCATGTGATTTACAAAAACTTATTACATATGGAAACATTTCAAAGTCAGGTTCATGATTAAGGTTATTTTCGTTTGCAAAATCTTTCATTTGTGGAATTATATGTTCTTTTGCCCAAAAATATTCCAAAGGATCATTCATCCTATCATAACGGGTTGCCCAAAATATAATCTTATCTTTCTGTAAAATACTCATAACAGCCTCAAGACTCGTATAATGATATAGAGGAGTGGGAGGATTCTTAATTTCTTTTTTAGGGATTTCTTTGGTTCAGTAGCAAAAAGGTGTGGGGATAAATAAAATTGTTATCTTTGCAAATATATTGAAATAAAGATATTAGAACAATTAGCGAGTATGGTACTTCCTAAAGAAATACTCGAGCGCTTTGCGATAGTTAAAATTGAGACAGACGAGAGAGATATCGATGCTATGTCAATGACTATCCATTTAGATGAACGTATGAATACAGCGTATCAAGAGAGTTCAGAATATGAGTCACTTGGGTTTATGGAAGCTGTATCTGTTACAGATTTTCCGATTAGAGATCACAAAGTAGTGTTACAATTACGACGTCGTAGATGGAAGAATAAACAAACAGGAGAAAGCTTTGTAGAACAAATCAGCGTAACAGAGAAAGGCACTCGCTACTCAAAAGAGTTTGCGACTTTTTTAAAAGAGACGTATGGAGACATCCCCAGTGACTTGCCGTACGCTTGAGGAGTTTTATCACATAGACGGACATTTATTTGAGAAACAATACAAGGAGGTGTTAAGCGGCTTTCGCAGTTGGGAGCAATTAGACCATGCAGAAGAATGTTTGTTGTTTGCCAATAACATAGGTCCTTGTTTGGCTATTGATGAATCATCGTTATCCAACGGAGAGCTATACACCTTTATAACCAACAGAGATGCCCGCACACGAGAACAGAGCTTGGTTGCCGTTGTTGCCGGGACAAAGTCGGAAGATGTCATAGACGTCTTAAAACAGATTGACGAGGATAAGCGCAATCAAGTAGAAGAAGTTACGCTGGATTTGTCGGATTCAATGCGTAAAATTGTACGCGCAGCGTTCCCAAAAGCAAGTCGCATTATAGACCGATTCCACATACAGAAATTAGCGTGTGACGCTGTACAAGAACTTCGTATCAAACATCGGTGGGATGCTATACAACAGTGCAATGACGAAATGGAAGAAGCAAAACTTTCGGGTAAACCATATGAGCCTTTTCGTTATTCCAATGGCGATACAAGAAAAGAACTGCTTATACGGTCACGCTATCTGCTTTTTAAATCAGCTGACAAATGGTCTTCGACACAAAAAGAAAGAGCAGCCATTCTCTTTGAGAATTATCCCGATATTAAGACAGCTTACGGCTTATGCCATTCGTTACGAATGATCTTTTCTAAGAATACGATTAAAGACGCAGCGAGGCTTTCGATGGCTCGATGGTACAACAAGGTTGAAGAGGCGGGGCTTCGCTCATTCAACGTTATTGCCGTCACATTCTACGAACATTATGATGAGATTCTAAACTTTTACAACAACCGTTCTTCAAACGCATTGGCGGAATCTTTCAACGCTAAAATCAAACTTTTCAGAGCCAATCTTAGAGGTGTCGTCGACAAGAAATTTTTCCTCTTTCGCATTGCTAAGCTTTACGCTTACCCAAACTAAATAGCTACTGAGCCATTTCTTTTTCCATAAGCATTATGTTTTTTGTGTTTCTCAGTCCCTCTTGAAACAGTTATGTAACTATACAAAGAAAGCGTAGGACTTTGTTTCTGTTTATCTTATTCAAGGCATCGCCAAACACCCAACACGAAATAAACAGTCCACTCCCACGCCATTATCGATATATCGATTCCTCCCCTTGTCGGGAAGTGGATATACGACAAGCATAGGCGTTTTACCGACTGCATTACCCCTCGTGTTAAAATTTTGGCGAATTTTTGAATAAAGGATAAAGCAAGAAAACGCTTTCCAATAAATATGTCCTCTCCGGTGATAACTCGTTATCCTCCAAAGATTACTGCAAAAATAAATATAATTTTAGACATAAAAACATAAAACGACAAAATTTTTGGATTATCTTACTTTATAAAGTTTTTTCATTACCTTTGTATCATTACAATGATTGTTCATGAACATTATTGTTTATAATGTAGATTATGCAACACTACGAGCAAAATATCTCCTATTTCATATCCTTTTGCATTGAGCAATATAAAAATGCAAAAGAATTGGATGGTGCAGAGGTTTTCAACATTTTCACCAAATATGATGTACTTGAATACCTTAAGGAACATTTTGAAATTCTACACACTCAAAGTTATCAATGGATTTTAGAAGATATAGATGAATTTATCAACAATCGAAAAAATCACCCATTATGAAAGTATATCATGGAAGCATTGACATAGTAAATATCCCTGAAATACGCAAATCCAACAGAACATTGGATTATGGATATGGCTTTTATACAACTACGTCGTATGAGCAAGCCGAAGCATGGGTAAAACGAAAGATAAGTGAACATAAATCCAACAAAGGATTTGTTAACGTTTATGATTTCAAAGAAGACAATTTACAACAGCTAAAATCTTTAATATTTGAAAAACCTACAGTTGAATGGGTAGATTTCGTTATGTTAAATCGTACACAAAAAGATTTTACACATGATTTTGATATTGTCTATGGTCCGGTAGCAAATGATAAGGTTTATGCCGCTTTTGCCCTATTTGAGGGTGGATTAATTGACAAGCAAACACTCATAACAGAATTAAAAACATATACATTGGTAGATCAATATCTCTTCCATTCCGATAAATCCTTACAATCAATTGAATTCATAGAAGCAAAGGAGGTATTATTATGATAGGCGAAATTAATCAACACAATCTATACTTAATATTGCCTTCAAAAATAAGTTGGTTAGCTGATATGCTTACTCAATATAAAGATGTAAACATTCTTGAAGCAATGAAATTGATCTATTCCTCCCAACTCTATCAAAGGCTACAAACTGAAGCAACAAAATTGTGGCATTTAGGACCGGTCGCTTTATATGAAGAATTGGAGGACGAGCTAAAATTAAATAAACGTTAGGTATTAATTTAATGATTTAAACTTTTCGTTGCACCACATCTTTAGCGAATCTCCTCCAGTTACAAAAATGAGCAAACCTCCTATTTTATCATTCGATTCAAGAAAAGCCTTACTTTTTTCAACACCCATAACCATACACCCTGTTGCGTATGCATCGGCTAACATACAATTTTCTGCTACTATTGTTACACTTAATAAATTCGATTGTTCCGGATAACCGGTATGAGGGTTCATTGTATGTACCACCTTTCTCCCATCTATATTTTTATAATTTCTATAATTACCGGATGTTGCAATTCCGCCTTCACTCATACCAACTACCAACATATTCTCATGAGCTATTGAATCATTGGTTTCTATAGGCTTATCAACCGAAATTTGCCATTTATTACCCGATTGATTCACACCTTTAACAGCAATTTCACCACCAATTTCAACCAAATAATTTTTTACTCCATTTCTTTCCAGCATCTTACCGATTTCATCACAAGCAAAACCTTTAGCTATCGCACTGAAATCAAATGACATACGAGAATCTGTTTTTACTATATAGCCATCTATCAATGCAGTTTTTCTTAACCCGACAAATTCCTTTACACTATCTATTTGCACTCTATCGGGTAAAGTCCCTGTCTCATTAATAAATCCCCACAGTTTCATAAGTGGAGATATAGTAGGGTCAAAAGCTCCTTGTGTCTCAGTATTAACTTTAATCGAAGTTCGGTATAAACATGAAAGCATACTATCAACTTTCAATTTCTCACCAATATTTATGCGAGAAATCAAAGACGTTTTATTAAACATCGATAGACTCTTATCTACAGCCATAAAAACCGCCTGAATTGAGTCGTCAAACTTTTTATCACTTTCGTATGTTATATGATATTGAGTAGTCCACACTATACCCGTATTCATCTTATATTGCAACGATTTATCTCGTTTCTCTCCCAATATGATGATTATAAGTACAGCTATGGCTATAACAATAAAATAGCCGAACTTACTTTTTTTTCCGGTCTTTAGTTCTTCCATATTGACAAAGTTAGAAAAAATTCATATATTTGTATGAATAGTTAACATAAAAATAAAATACTTATGAAAAAGGCTTATATCTTTCTTGCCTATGGATTTGAAGAAATCGAGGCATTAGCAACAGTAGATATTCTGCGCAGAGCAGGCATAGAAACAGCAACTGTTTCAATTACACCCAATTTATTGGTAAAAGGTGCACACGGAGTAGAAGTTACAGCCGATACTACAATCGATAAAATTGAGACTGGTCTCAACGATTGGCTTATCCTTCCCGGAGGAATGCCCGGAGCAACAAATCTTGCCACATGCGACACTTTAAGCGAAATACTAAAAAAACATGATGAACAAAGAGGTCACATTGCTGCTATTTGTGCTTCTCCTGCTGTGGTTCTTGCCCCTCTCGGCATATTAGACGGGAAAGAAGCAACTTGCTACCCGGGATTTGAAGGTGCTCTAAAAAATTGCCAAGTTGCATATCGTCCTGTGGCAATAGATAGAAATGTTATTACGGCAAACGGTCCCGGAAACACCATTCCTTTTGCTCTTGCTATTGTAGCAAACGCTACATGTGAAGAAAAAGCTCGTGAAATCGCTGAAGGATTGCTTATTTACCCTCCACAGCAAGATTACAATTTCTAATAAAAGTAAAAAACCTCTCACGTGGAGAGGTTTTTTACTTTATTTTTTTGCGATAATTAGTTGTTTTCAGGACGAAGACGACGCACAACTTCACCGGTACGCCACATTTCGCTTTCACGTAATGCTTTCAATTCTTCATTCAATTTTTCACGATAATCAGGTTGACTATTTGTATCAATTGAACGTTGCGCTTCATTTCCACATGCTACTTCGCTATACAATTTTTGGAAAACAGGTTTAGTTGCATCATGGAACGGACCCATCCAATCCAATGCACCACGCTGAGCTGTGGTAGAACAGTTGGCATACATCCAGTCCATACCCTTTTCTGCAAATAAAGGCATTAGTGATTGAGTAAGTTCTTCTACTGTTTCATTGAATGCTTCAGATGGTGTGTGACCGTTTTCACGCAATGTTTCATATTGAGCTAGAAGCAAACCTTGAATTGCACCCATCAAAGTACCACGTTCACCTGTCAAGTCGCTATATACTTCACGCTTGAATGTTGTTTCAAACAAATAACCGGAACCAACACCAATACCAAGGGCAAGGCAACGTTCTTTAGCACGACCTGTTGCGTCTTGGAACACGGCATAACTTGAATTTAATCCACGTCCTTGAAGGAACATTGTACGTAATGATGTTCCTGAGCCTTTAGGAGCAACCAAAATAACATCTATATCTGCAGGAGGAACGATTCCGGTTCTTTCCTTGTAAGTAATACCGAAACCATGTGAGAAATACAATGCCTTTCCCGCAGTCAAATGCTTCTTTAATGAAGACCATACAGCAATTTGAGCAGCGTCTGAAAGAAGATACTCGATGATTGTTCCACGTTCTGCCGCTTCTTCTATTTCAAAAAGAGTTTCACCCGGCACCCAACCGTCAGCAACTGCCTTATCCCAACTCTTACTGTTTTTTCTTTGTCCTACAATGACATTGAATCCATTGTCACGAAGGTTCATACTTTGTCCGGGACCTTGAACACCATAACCAATAACGGCAATAGTTTCACCCTTCAATACTTCTCTTGCTTTTTCCAATGGAAATTCTTCGCGGGTCATTACATTTTCTTCTACCCCGCCAAAATTCATTACTGCCATAATTAATGAGTTTTAATTTAATATGTTAGTATAGTTTGTTATTAATATTTTCTTTCTTCAAACACTATTCTTGCACGACAATTGGTTTCTTGTTTACCATCCACGTCATGAGTAATCTCCAGTTTAGCGTCACATGGTTCATCTTCATTCACCGAAACATTATAAGTAATTCCACCCAAGCATTCCTTTACATAGGCTATTTCAAAACGCTTGATACGATTTTTTTCATAATGCTCCATCCCCCACTGATTCAATAATGTCTCCACATATCTCACGCTATTTACATGGCAATTGATATCGGTATCGGTATACTGGAATGTATGCTGACTCACGCGTGCATTATCCACAGCCTTCAATCTTGATTGCGGTTCTATGGGACACTCTTTGTCATGAATATTACTTATCACATAACTCAATTTTGAAATATCAACCATTTCACGTGCCGTACTATCAATTACAAGCCATATTGTACGGGCGTATCCCAGTGTATTTCCTTTTGAGTCAAGTATTTCAAAATTTCGTTGGGAGAAATAACGATTATATCCTTCCACCCATGTTTGTATGGTATAAGGTTCATTTACGTGCAGATAATCTTGCATTTCGATTGTTACACGTGACAATACCCATGCTTGATTATCCTCAACCAATTTGGCATAACCTACTCCCCAAATATTTGCATGTTCTGTTGCAACTTCTATCAATCTTGAAACAAGTAATGGCAACGGCATTTCTTTTTGAGGAGTACATTCGCCTGCCGTTAAGAATAATTCGTGTTTATAAAATTTCAAATTCTCCATTATTTATAATAATTCTTCTTTCGCACGTTTTCTCTCTTCAATGAACATTGTTACATACTCATTGATATCTTTTGTAACAGCAACACGACCACTACGAACAAACTGCCGAATATCATGGCATTTCAAGTCTTCAAATAAAGCCTCCGTTTCTTCGGGGTGTCCTGTCTTCTCCAAAATTGTATAATCCTTGGACATTTCAAGAATTCGTGCATTATATTTTCTAATAATCTTTTCAAGGTTAGGCTCATCTATAAGTTTTGCCGTAGGCACCTTATACAAAGCTATTTCCTGATAAATTATTTCGTCATCGGTATAAAAAAACGATTTCAAAACACCTATTCGTTTTTCAATCTGCTTGACAAGTTTTTCAATTGTCTCACGATCACTATAAGATGTAATTGTAAATTTATGAATACCTTTTATCGATGAAGGTGACACCGAAAGGCTCTCTATATTCAATTTTCTACGAGTATAAATGATAGAAATTTGATTTAGAAGCCCAACTCGGTTTTCCGAAAATATTGTTACCGTATATAATGTCTTTTCTTCCATAGCTTATCTCACTTTTTAGGTTGATATTTTTCTCCCGGAGCAAGAATTGTATTTATCATTGTACTGCCGGCTGGAACCATTGGGAATACATAGCCCTCTGTTTCGATATTCACATTAAGTACATACGCACCATCACACGTCATCATGCGATTTATCGCGCTATCCAAATCTTCACGTTTTAAAACATCTTCGGCTTTTATACCATATGCTTTGGCTAATGCTACAAAATCAGGGTTAATCATAGGAGTCTCAGAATAACGCTTGTTATAGAATATATCCTGCCACTGACGTACCATTCCCAAAAAATTATTGTTAAGGATAATAATTTTTACAGCAACGCCATATTGAAGAATTACCCCCAGCTCCTCTATTGTCATTTGAATTCCACCATCCCCTACGAAGAAACATACAGGACGTTCAGGTGCCCCTATTTTAGAACCGATAGCAGCAGGTAATCCAAATCCCATTGTACCAAGTCCGCCTGAAGTTACAATACTTTTGGGTACTGAATATTGGAAATATCGAGACGACATCATTTGATTTTGTCCCACATCGGTGACAAGAATAGCATTATCCCCCGCTGCTTTCGACACCTTATACACGACTTCACCCATTTTCAAGTCGCCATCTTGTGGAAACACTTCTTTGTTGATGACTTTTTCTTGTTCAAGTTGCTCATCATCGACGAAAGACGCAAGCCACTCTGCATGTTGTGCCTCTTTCACTTTAGGAAGGAGTTTTGACAATACAGATTTTGCATCTCCTAAAACAGTAGCATCGGCTTTTATGTTCTTATTGAATTCGGATTCATCAATATCAATATGTACTATCTTAGATTGTTTTGCAAACTCTTTAACATCACCGGTAACACGGTCATCAAAACGCATACCTATAGCAATAAGAACATCACAGCGATTTGTAGCCATATTAGGTGCTACATTTCCGTGCATTCCAAGCATTCCTTTATTCAACTTATGCGATGTAGGTATAGTTGACAATCCCAACAATGTGGTCGATACCGGAATATCTGCTTTCTCGGCAAGTGCAATGAGTTCCTGTTCTGCTTCGGCAATCATAACACCATGACCGGATATTATCAATGGACGTTCAGCTTTATTTATAATATCGGCAACTTCCGCTACCTCTTCTTCATCAACTTCAGGGTATGGAATATAACTACGAATGAATTTACACTTCTTGTATTCAGTCCATTCAATCAATTCATTCTGTGCATTTTTTGCAAAGTCAAGAACAACAGGACCCGGACGCCCGGTTGAAGCAATATAGAATGCTCTAGACACAGCCCATGCTATTTCTTCTGCATTGCGTATTTGATGGCTCCATTTTGTCACCGGTTGTGTTATACCTATCACATCGGTTTCTTGAAATGCGTCACTACCTAGTGATTCACTAGACACCTGTCCTGTTATTACCACAAGAGGTGTACTATCCATCATTGCGTCACTCAATCCGGTAATAACATTTGTTGCACCCGGTCCTGATGTAACAAATACTACACCTGTTTTACCACTTACACGAGCATACCCTTGTGCAGCATGAGTAGCACCTTGTTCATGACGTACCAGAATGTGACGTAATTTATCTTTATGGTCATATAAACGATCAAATACCGGTATTATAGCTCCACCCGGATAACCAAAAACAGTATCTACGCCTTCTGCTTCAATCGATCTTAATAAAGCTTCAGCTCCTGTTATCTTTTCACTCATATATATGTTCTTATTAATCTATTATTAAATAATTATTCACGTACACCACCTTTATCGGCAGATGTAACCATTGAAGCATAGGCCTGAAGAGCCTTTGAAACCACACGCTTACGGTATTTAGGAGTAAAAGCCGACTTTCCACGAGATTCCTCTTCAACTCTACGTGCTATCAATTCTTCTTCACTCAATTTAACACTTATACTGCGTGACGGAATATCTATCACTATTATATCACCAGTTCTAACAAGTCCTATATTGCCACCTGCGGCAGCTTCGGGTGATATATGACCTATAGACAAACCGGAAGTTCCGCCTGAGAAACGACCATCAGTAATCAAAGCACATAATTTCCCTAAATGCTTTGATTTGATATATGATGTAGGATAAAGCATTTCCTGCATTCCCGGTCCACCCTTTGGACCTTCATGGGTAATTACAACAACATCACCAGCCTCAACTTTATCTCCCAAAATTCCTTCAACTGCGTCATCTTGAGACTCAAACACTTTAGCTGTTCCTTCAAAATGAAAAATACTTTCATCCACTCCGGCAGTTTTTACCACACAACCGTCTTTTGCAATATTTCCATAAAGTACAGCGATACCGCCATCTTTAACATAAGCATGTTCAAAGTCTCTAATACATCCTGTTGAACGATTGGTTTCCATTTCATTATAATAATTGGATTGAGAAGCCATCTTAATGTTACGTACATTACAAGGAGCACTTAACCACATTTTTTTAGCGCCTTCACCAAATTCACTACCTTCTATTGCATACTTCTTAATAGCTTCACCTAAAGTCATACCATCAACTCGTTTAACAGTTGTATCAAGTAAACCTTGAGTTGATAATTGGTACATAATTGACATAATACCACCTGCACGGTTTACATCTTGTACATGATAATGTCCATTAGGTGCTACTTTACAAAGAACCGGTGTTTTACGACTTAATATATCTATATCTTTCATTGTAAAATCGGCTCCTGCCTCATTTGCTACTGCTAACAGATGCAACACAGTGTTAGTACTTCCTCCCATGGCAATATCAAGTGACATTGCATTTAGCATAGCTTCGCGTGTTGCAATACTACGAGGGAGTACACTTTCATCCTCTTCTTCATAATATTTTCGACAATTTTCTACTATCTGAACTGCAGCTTTACGGAAAAGTTCACGACGATTTTCATGTGTAGAAAGAATTGTACCATTTCCCGGTAGTGCCAAACCAATAGCTTCATTCAAGCAATTCATACTATTGGCTGTAAACATTCCGGAACAACAACCACAAGTAGGACAACCAAAATCTTCCAATTTAGAAACAGTATCATCGTCCACAGTAGGATCGGCTGAATCAATCATAACATCAATTAAATCCAGCGGGCGTTTTCCTAACCATCCAGCTTCCATAGGTCCACCACTTACAAAAATCGCAGGGATATTCAAACGCATGGCTGCCATCATCATTCCCGGAGTAATCTTGTCACAATTACTTATACACACCATTGCGTCGGCACGATGTGCATTCACCATATATTCAACGCTATCGGCAATAAGGTCACGAGACGGTAAAGAATATAACATTCCATCATGCCCCATGGCAATACCATCATCTATAGCAATAGTATTGAATTCGGCTGCAAAACAACCTAATTTTTCTATCTCATTTTTTACATATTGCCCTATTTCATGAAGATGAGTATGTCCGGGTACAAACTGAGTAAATGAGTTTACTATTGCAATTACAGGTTTACCCATTTGCTCTACTTTCATTCCATTGGCGCGCCACAATGCTCTGGCTCCTGCCATGCGACGTCCATTCATCGACAATGCACTTCTTAATGGTATGCTCATATCCTTTTTCTTTAATTAAAAAACCTTTCCAACTTTATATTAGGAGGAAAGGTTCATATATCTTTATTAAATCTGTTTATATCATTGTAGATTTTAACACGATTCCTCCTTAACAGTTTCCAATAATGACAACGACGACACTAATCAATGCCACCAACAGTACATTCAGGCTTAGAATAATTGAAGAAATCATATATTAATTACATCTAGTTTTTTGTATCGCAAAGTTAAGGCTTATTTCTATAAAAACAAATATTTCACACAAAATAAATCGATTTTCTTTCATTTTATCCTTTTTAGAGCCTTAAAACTTACACTTTTTGAATTTTCTTATCTATTTTTATTTCTACCAAGTTTTTTATTATTATAACGCACATCACATATACCGGTTACATATATCATAATTATTTTTACTATCTTTGTACCCCACTTTAATTAAAAGTAGTACATCTTATAATATATGTATAGAAAAGCTAACTTTATTCATATTCTGTTATGCATTACCGGAATTGCAACACTCTGTGCTTGCAGCTCAACCAAGCATGTACCCCGGAATCAGCTAATGGTGAATAAAGTTAACATAAAAGTTAGTGATAACAAAGATTTTAAAGAAGCAAATCTTATTAACTATTTAAAGCAACTCCCTAACCACGCTGTACTGGGTGGAATGAAATTGCAATTAGGACTTTACAATCTATCGGGTAAAGACAGTACAAAGCGGATAAACAGATGGCTTCGCAATATGGGAGAAGCTCCTGTTATTTATAGTCAAACTCTTACCGATGCTTCGAGAAAAGAGCTACAAACTCTGTTTATTAATAAAGGTTATATGAATGCAAGTGTAACTGTTGACACATTTATAAACGCAAAAAAGAAAAAAATAAATGTTATATATAACGTAACAACAGGAAAACCTCACTACATTAAATCAATAACTTATAATATTCCCAATGACACTTTACGCAAATTGATTCTTGCAGATACAGCCGAATCAAAAATCAAGCCGAATACAATATTCGATCGTAATGTATTAAGTTCACAACGAGATGAAATAACAAAAAAACTTCGTGAGAAGGGTTATTATGCATTCAATAAGGAATATATAACATTTACAGCCGACACAACAGAAGGCAGTAAAGACGTTGAACTCACACTCAATACAATGCCACCTTATTCTAATGATAAAATGAAATATTATACTTCACATAAACCGTTCTATGTACGAAATGTTGTGTTTGTAACAAATTATGATCCTGTAACAATGCATAATTCATCGCAATATACAGCCCAAGACACCACTTATTATAAAAATCTTATAGTTTTATATGGCGAATCACATTATATACGCAGCAAAACACTTGAAGAATGTTGTTTTATTGAACCGGGAAAACTTTATAATTCAAATGATGTAACAAAAACATACCAATCACTTGGACGATTGGGGATTCTTAAATTTATTAACATTGAATTAAAACCTATTGGAGAAATAGATGGAAAAATATGGCTTGATACCTATGTTCTTCTTGCTCCGGGTAAATCTCAATCGGTATCATTATCGCTGGAAGGAACCAATTCTGAAGGAGATTTGGGATTTGGTGTGGGAGCAGGCTATCAACACAGAAATATTGCAGGCGGAGCCGAAATACTAGACACAAAATTCAAAGCCTCTTATGAAAGTTTATCAGGAGACTTAAACGGACTTATAAATAAAAACTATTCAGAATATTCAGGAGAAGTTGGTATTACTTATCCAAAATTCAAAGCTCCTTTTCTTAAAAAGAGTTTCAAACAAAAGATTCTGGCGTCAACCGAAATCTCCACACAATTCAACTATCAAGAACGTCCCGAATATACTCGTATCATAGCGGGTGCAGCCTATAAATACATTTGGCGAGAAAGAAACAAGAACACACGTCACACAGTAACACTGCTTGACGTAAATTACGTATATTTACCCGAAAGCAAAATAAACTTTTTGGATAGTATCCAAAACCCATTGTTGAGATATTCCTACGAAGATCACTTTATAATGCGTCTTGGTTATTCTTTTTATCATAGTAACAAAAAAGAACGAGATTTATTAAGTTCAACATTCCAAGAAAATGTGTACACAATACGAGCCGGTGTAGAAACCGCAGGAAATGTATTATATGGGATTTCCAAAGCAACCGGAGCCGAGAAAAAAGCCGGAGCTTATGAAGTGTTTGGAATACGCTACTCTCAATACGCAAAATTTGACTTCGATTATTCTCTCACACACAGTTTTACCCCACGTAGTTCCATTTCATTCAGAGTAGGTGCCGGAGTAGCCGTACCTTATGGAAATTCCAATGTACTGCCATTTGAAAAGCGTTTTTATGCAGGAGGAGCCAATAGTGTACGCGGTTGGGGAGTAAGAACTTTAGGACCGGGAAGCTATGACGGGAAAAATTCGGTAAATAGTTTTATTTACCAATGTGGTGACATTCGTTTCGACATGACTCTTGAATATAGAGCTAAATTATTCTGGGTTATGGAACTAGGAGCATTTATTGATGCCGGAAACATTTGGACCATCCGTGATTATGAAGATCAGCCCGGTGGAGTATTTAAAATCAATCAATTTTACAAACAAATAGCAGTATCTTATGGATTGGGACTTCGTATGGATTTTGAATATTTTTTATTACGATTTGACATCGGTATGAAAGCTCATAATCCTGCCGATAATCAAAAACGATGGTCGATATTTCACCCTAATTGGAAAAGAGACTCTGCATTCCATTTCTCTGTGGGTTATCCATTCTAAAATATATCGATTTATGAAAAAATTAGTAATATTCGACCTTGATGGTACACTTCTCAATACAATAGAAGATTTAGGTAAAGCGGCTAATTATGCACTGGCTCAAAAAGGTTTACCAATTCACAACATGGCATCCTACCCGTTTTTGGTTGGAAACGGAGTGAGAAATCTGCTATTACGAGCAGTTCCTGAAGAAGCAAGAACCGATAGCGCCATTACCGATATATTAAAAGTATTTAAAGAATATTATAATGAGCATAACTGTGATGCTACCATCCCATACGATGGTATTAAAGAACTTCTTGCTGAACTGATAAATCTAGATATTAAAATAGCTGTTGCTTCCAATAAATATCAACAAGCGACCGAAAAAATCGTAAAACATTTTTTTCCCGAAATAGATTTCGTTACTATAAACGGACAACAGGAAGGAATTCCTGTTAAACCCGATCCATCCATCGTCTTTGACATATTGGCAAAAGCAGAAGTTACAAAAGATGAAACAATATTCATTGGCGATTCCGGAGTAGATATGGACACCGCACGCCGAGCATGTATTGATTCTATCGGTGTAACATGGGGATTTCGTCCAGAAAAAGAACTTATCGAGCATTATGCCGACAAAATTGTACACAAGCCAAGCGAAATTCTTCAAATTGTTACAAATTATTCATCAAAATTAGTCTAGGTTAAATTGCTAATTAATAAAAATAGTCCTACCTTTGCACAAATTTTTGAAAATCGGAATTTATAATATAAAATTCCACATATAAACAAAAAACAACTTCCCTGATTATGGAATGGACTTTAGATTTATTATTTAACAACGATTCAATAGCCCATGCAATTCTCCTGTATGCATTTGTTATTGCATTTGGTGTTCTTTTAGGAAAAGTCAAATTTTTTGGAGTATCACTTGGAGTTACGTTTGTACTTTTCGTTGGTCTATTGGTAGGACATTTTGGGTTTTCAGTAAACAACAACACATTAAAATTTGTCCAAGACTTCGGACTTATTCTATTTATTTTCTCTATCGGTCTCCAAGTAGGACCAGGTTTCTTTTCATCATTCAAAAAAGGTGGATTATTATTAAACGGACTGGCTGTATTAATTATAACTCTTAATATAGCGGTTGCACTAATTATATATTACACTGCAGACAATGTATCACTCACTGACATGGTAGGTATTTTATCCGGAGCAGTAACCAATACTCCGGGACTTGGTGCGGCACAGCAAACACTCACCGAAGTTCAAGGAGCCGGTGCTGCCGAAGCCATAAAAGGTATGTCTATGGGATATGCTGCAGCCTATCCATTAGGTGTTGTGGGTATTATTCTTTCAATGATTCTGCTTAAAACTATCTTCAAAATAAAATTAGAAGATGAAACCCAAAAGTTGGAAGAGGACAACAATCAAAGTCAGTTAATGCCTTTTGTTATTACACTTCGTGCCGAAAATTCCGGTATATTCAACAAAACGGTAAAAGAAATACACGATGTCATAGGTCGCAACTTCGTAATCTCACGCATGTTAAGTGAAGGCAAATACACTATTCCCACATCAAGTACAATTGTTAAAGAAGGTGATTTATTGCTTATCGTTATTTCTGTACAAGATGAAGCGGCTTACACCACTATCATAGGTTCTAAAGTAGAACATGATTGGGAAGTTGAAAGCAGTCCGGTGGTTTCAAGACGTATTCTTATAACAAATAGCCAGATAAACGGAAAAAAACTCGGTACTATGCGTCTGCATGCCGGATATCGCCTTAACGTTACACGTATCAATCGTGCCGGTGTTGATTTGTTGGCAAGTCCTAATCTTGCATTGCAAATGGGTGACCGTATTACAGTAGTTGGTAATATTAACGACATAGACCGTCTTGCCTCAAAACTTGGTAATTCATTGAAACGTCTTAACGAACCTAATATATTCACAATGTTTATTGGAATCTTACTTGGTATTGTTCTTGGTTCTATACCTTTTGCATTACCGGGAATGTCGGTTCCTATGAAATTAGGTCTAGCAGGAGGTCCACTTATTGTAGCAATTTTATTAAGCCGTTTCGGATACAAAATAAAAGTTATCACCTACACCTCATCAGCAGCCAATCTATTATTACGAGAAATTGGAATCTGCCTATTCCTTGCGTCAGTAGGTATAGCGGCAGGAGCAGGTTTTGCTAAAACGGTATTTAATGCGACAGGAGCCATGTGGGTACTTTATGGATTCTTAATCACATTTATTCCGCTTGTAATAGTAAGTATCATTGCTCGTGCCAAATATAAGATAAACTACTTCTCTATAATGGGGTTGCTTTCAGGAGGAACTACCGATCCTCCGGCATTGGCTTATGCCAATAAAACCGCAAACAATGACGCACCCGCAGTAGCTTATTCCACCGTGTATCCACTCACAATGTTCTTGCGAGTAATTACGGCACAACTTCTAATACTTTTCCTCGCATAAATAAAAGTATTAGGATATTAAAAATAAAAGACAGTAATTTTTTGTAGAATCAAAATCTTACTGTCTTTCTTTATTTTAAATATTTCTTTATCAAAGATTCTTAACACTTCATTAAAATAATGACAACGTTTTTCTTTTTAAGTGTTAAATGTACTCGTGTTTAGATAATTGTACACTTTTTATCTATTTTTCTTCAATAGATTGTAGAAAGGAAATAACTTTGCAACCAGAAAAATCAGCTTTTTATAGATACTTTTGTAAAACATGTATCAATAAAGCAGTGGATATGCATAACTCTAATACAATACAATTAAGCGAAAATAACGAATCCAAACGCAGTTTATGGATTAAGCGAGCAACACACTTGCTTGTATTGCTTATTATTTTTGTAAGTCCCGAACTTACATTCAGTTTTGGTCGCACTGTACCCAAAATATCCTATATTATACCGATGTGCTATATTGCTGTTTTCTATCTGAATTATTATTATCTTATCGATAAGTATATGTTTAATAGAAAACAAATCTGGTTATATGTTTCAATCAACATAATTGTGTTGCTTTGCGTATTAATTGTATTTTACTATATTCATACAATTATCAAACCACACATAATGCGCCCTCCTATACCGATAAACGGAACAATGCCCCCACATCTAATACCATTCAGTTCTGAAACGATAATGCAACATCACTTGATACAAGCACTCAAAATATTACCACGTATCAGCGTTATGGTAATTATGGCAATAGCTTTAAGTATTGTACTAAGGTTAAGTGAGAAATGGATTAAATGGGATCGTAAAGAAAAACAGATGAAAGCACAGTTACAGGAAAACGAGTTAAAAAATCTTAAGAATCAACTTAATCCTCACTTCCTGTTTAATACACTTAACAACATATATGCACTAATCCCAATCAGTCAGGAAAAAGCTCAAAAATCAGTACACGAGTTAAGCCAATTATTACGATACACTCTGTATGATAACAATGAACGAGAAGTGCCTTTGGAAAAAGATTTACTTTTTGTTAAGAATTATATTTCACTCATGCGATTAAGGCTTAATTCACTTGTTACACTGAATGTGAGCATAAATGAAAAAGAAGGAACCGGTAAAACCATTGCCCCATTACTTTTCATATCACTTGTGGAAAATGCGTTTAAACATGGAGTGAGTGGTGATAAACCATCGGTTATCAATATTGATATACATGTTGAAAACAATACAGTAAAATGTCATGTCGAAAACAGTTATTTTCCCAAAAAAGAAAATGACAAGAGTGGCAGTGGCATAGGGATAAACAATTTAAAACGACAACTCGACATACTTTATGCCAACCGATATACATTCAACATCAATAAAGATGATGAACGTTATATTACCGACTTAATAATACAATTAACTATATAATAATAAATCAATATTATATTACTATTATGAGAAATTTAAGATGTTGTATTATAGACGATGAACCATTAGCACAAGAACTAATAAAGACTTACGTTAAACAAACGCCTTTTCTTGAACTTGTAAACACGTTTCCATCGGCTTCTATGGCAGTAAAAACCATTATAGAAGATAAAATCGACCTCGTTTTTCTTGATATTCAAATGTCGGAACTTAATGGAATTGAATTTGCACGTGTAATACCTTCTACTTGTCGTATTATATTCATAACTGCATTTGAACAATATGCCTTGGATGGATTCAAAGCAAATGCCTTAGATTACCTTCTCAAACCGGTAAGTTATAGTGAATTTTTAACAGCAGCCAATAAGGCGCTGCATTGGTTTGAAATGGTAGACAATTCCAAATACAATAACGACAACAACGAGTACATCATTGTAAAAAGTGAATATAAGCTCATTCAAATAGCAATTTCTAATATTCTATACATTGAAGGACTGAAAGACTACGTAAGAATTTACCTTGAAGATAGCAATAACAGCATAATGTCACTTATGAGTCTTAAAACGCTTGAAGCCAGTCTACCGCAGGACCGATTCTTACGTGTTCATCGTTCATTCATCGTACAAACATCAAAGATAAAAGTTATAGAACGTAACCGTATTGTATTCGGTAAACAATACATTCCTGTTTCCGATACCTATAAAGACGCTTTTAACGAATATGTTAATCGTCGCACACTCACGCCTATCAAGGAAATCTAAAATAACAAACAACACTATATCTCTTATACATAAATTTGATTATTACAAAATAGCCGGCAGTCGTGAGACACCCGGCTCTATTATTAATTTTCACACGTTCATAGAATATTTCATTTCAAATTCATAATTATTTGTTGTATCTTTGCAGATATGGGACGAATTTTAGGAATAGACTATGGACGAAAACGGTGCGGTATTGCTGTTACCGACCCGCTAAAAATCATTGCTAACGGTTTGACGACTGTACCCTCTCACACACTTATTGACTTTCTGCAAAATTATACCAAGAAAGAAAATGTGGAAAAAATCATTGTAGGACTACCAAAACAGTTAAACGGAACTCCAAGTGAAAGCATGAATTATATAACTCCATTCCTCAACAGATTACGTAAAGTTCTTCCCGATATTCCGGTGGAAATGTACGATGAACGCTTCACTTCTACAATTGCTCACAAAGCAATGCTGGATGGCGGTATGAAAAAGAAAGACCGCCAAAACAAAGAAATTGTTGATACCATTGCGGCTTCCATCATATTAAATGACTATTTACAAAGTAATAAATTATAATATAATAATATGATACTACCTATTTATCTTTACGGTCACCCGGTTTTACGAAAAGTATCGGAAGAAATAACTCCCGATTATCCTAACTTGAAGGAGTTAATCGATAATATGAAAGCCACTATGTATGCCAGCGATGGTATTGGCATTGCAGCACCGCAAGTAGGCTTAAACATTCGTCTTATATGTATCGACGTTGATGTATTAAAGGAGTCTTATCCTGAACTTAAAGAAAAAAACTACGTACTTATTAATCCAAAACTCGAAGTTATTGAGGATGGGAATAAGACCAACCGTGAAGAAGGTTGCTTGAGTTTACCCGGTATTCACGAATCGGTTCCACGCATTGAAAAAATACATGTAACATGGGTAGATGAAAACTTTGAACCCCATGATGAGATTATCGAGGGTTACCTTGCTCGCGTATTCCAGCACGAATACGATCATCTTGAAGGTCACGTTTTCATCGACCACATCTCAGCTATACGTAAGCAATTAATTCGTAACAAATTGCGTAATATTGTTGATGGTAAAGTAAGATGCGATTATCGCACACGAGCATTCAGCAAAAAATAATAATATCACGTTCAACCTATACTCTAAATTTAAAGCATTATGGCTGACGACAAAAAAGTTATATTTTCCATGGTGGGAGTAAATAAGATTTTCCCTCCACAAAAACAAGTATTAAAAAACATTTACCTGTCTTTTTTCTACGGAGCTAAGATTGGTATCATAGGTCTTAACGGTTCAGGTAAATCCACCCTACTGAAAATCATAGCAGGTATAGATAAACAACATCAAGGTGAAGTTGTGTTTTCGCCGGGCTATTCTGTTGGATATTTTGAACAAGAACCAAAATTAGATCCGGGAAAAACCGTAAAAGAAGTAGTACAAGAAGGCATGCAGCCCACTCTTGACTTGCTTGCCGAGTTTGACAAAGTAAACGAGAGTTTCGGTGATCCCGATGTACTTGAAGATCCAGAAAAAATGGATAAACTCATTGCTCGACAAGCCGAACTACAAGATAAACTTGACGCAGTAGATGCATGGAATCTTGACAATAAACTGGAACGTGCAATGGACGCACTTCGTTGCCCTCCCGAAGACCAATTGGTTGGAACATTATCGGGTGGTGAACGTCGTCGTATCGCCCTATGCCGCCTTTTGTTGCAACAACCGGACATTCTGTTACTTGATGAGCCTACCAACCACCTTGATGCCGAATCAATTGATTGGTTGGAACAACACTTGCAACAATATCCCGGTACAGTCATAGCAGTAACTCACGACCGTTATTTCCTTGATCACGTTGCGGGATGGATTTTAGAGCTCGACAGAGGTGAAGGTATTCCATGGAAAGGAAATTATTCATCTTGGCTTGATCAAAAGACCAAGCGTATGGCACAAGAAGAAAAGCAGGCAAGTAAACGTCGCAAGACTCTTGAACGTGAACTTGAATGGGTACGTATGGCACCCAAAGCACGCCAAGCTAAAGGTAAAGCACGCTTATCTTCATATGACCGACTTCTTAACGAGGATCAAAAAGAACGTGAAGAAAAACTTGAAATCTTTATTCCTAACGGACCTAGATTGGGAAACAAAGTCATTGAAGCACAGCATGTGGCTAAAGCATTTGGAGACAAAGTTTTGTTTGATGATCTAAACTTCATGTTACCACCAAACGGTATTGTAGGAATTATAGGTCCTAACGGTGCAGGTAAAACCACAATGTTCCGCCTAATCATGGAGTTGGAAAAGGCAGACAAAGGTTCTTTCGATATTGGAGAAACTGTAAAAGTGGCTTACGTAGACCAAAATCACAAGGATTTACATCCGGAAAGCAGCGTTTATGAAGTAGTTTCTCAAGGAAACGAAACGTTCCGTATGGGAGGCAAAGACATGAATGCCAGAGCATATTTGTCTAAATTCAACTTTACAGGAGCCGATCAAGAGAAGAAAATCGGTATGCTTTCGGGTGGAGAACGAAATCGCTTACATCTTGCAATGGCATTGAAAGAAGAAGGTAACGTACTATTACTCGATGAACCAACTAATGATATCGACGTGAACACTCTTCGAGCATTGGAAGAAGGTCTTGAAAATTTCGCAGGTTGTGCCGTTATCATATCACATGACCGCTGGTTCCTTGACCGTATTTGTACCCATATTCTAGCATTTGAAGGTGATAGTAAAGTATTCTATTACGAAGGCTCATACTCCGATTATGAAGAAAATAAAAAAGCTCGTATGGGAGATACTCAACCACATCGAATTCGTTACAAAAAGCTAATTGAATAATCACATAATTGTCACATATTCAAAACAATAAAATAATGGCTGTCATCACGACAGCCATTATTTTATTAACCTTAAATCTAATACCATGAAAAACACAGTGCAAATATAGTAATTTGACAATAAAACAACTCTCATATAAACAAGTTTATTCTATTAACTTTTTTTAATAGCCACACTCCAATTTTATTATTATCTTTACAATCATATTACAAACAAGTGTCATGAGTGCAGGAACTAAAATATTAATCGTTGATGACGAACAAGAAATTTGTGAGATTTTAAAATACAATCTACAATTAGAAGGCTATGATGCCGAGACTGTATATAGCGCAACCGAAGCATTATCGCTAGACTTACCGGTATATTCATTAATTATACTTGATATAATGATGGATGAGATAAATGGATTTGAATTGGCACGTCAACTCAAAACAAATCCGGCAACAAAATATATTCCAATCATATTCTGCTCGGCTTTAAGTGGAGAAGATGAACACATAATGGGACTTAACATTGGTGCCGACGACTATATAACCAAACCTTTTCGCACAAGAGAAGTTATAGCCAGAGTAAAAAGTGTATTAAGACGCACAAGAATGACTCAAGAACTATCATCGCAAATACAACAACCTTATACAAATCATGTAACGCGTGCAACAACTATACAAACATCTTCTGTACAGAACACGTTTGAACCTGATTTAAATTTCCGTAGATTGCGTATTGACCAAAACACCAAACAATGTTTCATCAATGGTGCACCTATTAATCTCACAAAGACAGAATATGAGTTATTAACATTTTTCTTGCAGCACCGCAATAGTATATACACAAGAAAAGAACTTCTTGCTAAAATATGGAACAACTCCGAAGGTGTTTCCAATCGTACTATAGACACCAACATTACCAGACTTCGTAAGAAACTGGGAGAATATGGTAGTTGTATCACAACACGGTTAGGATATGGCTATGGATTCCAAGAACTTCATATTTAACAATCCAAACAAAGCTTTTTTCGGTATTTTTATCGCATTTTGGATTGTTCTGGGGTCACTCATTGTTACCCTATGGAATAAATATGCCGACTCCGACTTGGGATCGGCACAGAATCAGTTACAGGTAATCAATAATTATCTTATAACGATACCACCGACCGACACTGCAGCTATAAATAATGCATTCGGCATATTATTAAGCAATCCTGAAACTACTATTGACAAACTTTTTTTCTCGATATATAGTAAAGAAGGAAATTTACTATTCACCAACGCTTCTGCCAGCCGAAACAGCACGGTTTTATCTTTCAAGAACATTGACTCCCATTTCCGTAATGATACAGTTCATTACCGTAGCCAATCAAATATATTTCATGACGTTGTACTTCAAAAAGATTGTATAATAACAGCTACCTATAATGATACATATAAACGTTTTATCATTTCCGAATGTACTGTAAATAATTCAACATCTGTAATTGGATTTATTGCAAACACATCAACCAAGTTAAGTCTTATTTTATTACTTATTGTAATTGCTTCAATATGTCTTACACTTCTACATAGTTATATTGGCAATATTACCCGACTAAAAAAATATATATTACAATTAAGCGAAGAAGATGTTTTTAAAGAACAAGATAGTTCCGGAATAACTCGAAAAGGAGGAATAAAAAATATCACCGATGACCTTTATACTCTTTATAAAAACAAAATAGACATCATAAAACAACATGATATTGAACGTGAACAAGCTATATTAGACGAGAAAGCTAAATTAGCTTCAAAACGTTCTCTTGCAAATAACCTTAATCATGAAATTAAAACACCCATAGGTATTATAATCGGGTATCTTGATACTTTGATTAATCATCCCGATATTGATGCTAAAACAAGGCTTATATTTCTAAAAAAATGCTTACAAAATACCCAACGTTTACAAAATATGGTAGTAAACATTGCTGTAATAAGTAGACTTGAAGACGGCAGTAACAATATAGCGTTAGAAGATACAAATATATGGAAAGTAGCTAATCTGGCAAAAGAAGACCTTAAATTCACATTAAGTGAATATAATATGACTTTCAAGAACGAGATTGATCCCGATACATTTGTAAAAGCAAATGAAATGCTTCTATATAATGTATTTTGTAACCTCATTAAAAATAGTTGTTTTTACTCACACGGTTCCGATATTGTATTAAAAACCGTAGCGCAAAATGAAGAACTCATTACGTTCTCATTTAGTGATAACGGTAAAGGTGTTCCATCCGAAGCATTAACAAAACTATTCAATCGATTTTATCGTTTGGAAAAAGATAAAAATAAGAAAAGTGGAACGGGTTTAGGGCTCCCTATCGTAAAAGAATCCATCAATTTGTGTGGTGGAACAATTTCTGTCTCAAATCGTTTCGAAGGCGGTCTTGAATACACCTTTACTTTACCTCTAGCCTAAAAAATCATTTCCCTGTCGAGTTGATGTAGTATGGATTCGATTTATCAAAAGATTTGTAAATTCATAATTTTTCAGCCCCCAACGAGGAGATATCAATAAATGTTCCGGCGACTGTGAAACAAATCGTTCAACGGCTATTGTAGGAGATAATCTACGTAAGAAAGCCAAACACACTTCTATATATTCTTCTGCTGTCCAATTAAGTATATTCACTACTCCGTTTTGCACTTGCTGAGCTAATTTAGTACCTTTGATAAGTTGCAATTGATGTAATTTTACTGTATCAAGAGGTAATTTTGACACTTCATCGGCTGTTAAAAGAATATCTTCCAAACATTCATTGGGTAATCCGATAATAAGGTGGATACCACATAACAGATTATGTTTTTTTGTGCGAATTACAGCATTTACGGTATCTTCCCATGTATGACCGCGATTAATAAGGGCTAATGTCTCATTTTTTGAAGTTTCTGCTCCATATTCCACAAGCACAAACGCTTTTTTACTCAACTCTTCAAGATAAACAAGCAATTCTTCGGGCATACAATCGGGACGTGTTCCTATAACTAGTCCAACAACATCATTTACAGCCAAAGCCTCCTCATAAAGTGATTTTATGCGTTGCAATTCACCGTATGTATTAGTATAAGCCTGAAAATACGCAAGATATTTCATTTGTGGATATTTACGAGCAAAGAATTGTTTTCCTTGTTCCAATTGCTCGGTTACACTCATCTTTGGCTTACAATAATCGGGATTAAACGTTTGATTATTACAATATGTACAGCCACCTCTTCCCTTATTTCCATCACGATTCGGACAGGTAAAACCTGCATTTATCGAGATTTTCTGAACCTTATAAGAAAAATGCTTGGTCAGAAACTCGGCAAAATCGTAATACCCTTTTTCGCTACTCAAAACTGTATGGTTTTATTCATAAGATAATTATCCAAAATCACAATAGCCGTCATAGCCTCAACTATAGGCACAGCACGAGGCAACACACAAGGGTCATGGCGTCCTTTGGCTTGTAAAATAACATCATCACCGTTTACATTGATAGTTTCAACATTACGAAGTAACGTTGCAACCGGCTTAAAAGCTACACGGAAATAAATATCTTCGCCATTGGAAATGCCTCCCTGTATTCCACCCGAATTATTGGTCTTTGTAGACACTCTGCCGTTCCTGCTTATAAATGTGTCATTCACTTCACTTCCACGTTTCATTGCAAAATCAAATCCCATACCATATTCAAAGCCTTTAACTGCATTTATTCCTAGCATTGCAGCTCCAAGTTGGGCATGTAATTTTCCAAAAACAGGCTCACCAAGACCAACAGGTACGCCTTTTACGACACAAGTAACAGTCCCTCCTATCGTATCTCCTTCACGTTTCACTTCTGTTATAAAATCTATCATTTCTTGAGCCTTAACAGAATCCGGACAACGCACTATGTTACTTTCAATATTGGCTTTATCATATTTTCGATAATCCCTATCAAGAGAAATATGACCAACTTGTGATGTATAAGCATATATTTCAATTCCAAGTTGTTCCAATGCTTGACGGGCAAAAGCTCCTGCAACCACTCTAGCGGCTGTTTCTCGCGCCGAAGAACGCCCCCCACCTCGATAATCTCTCACACCATATTTTGAAGTATAAGTATAATCGGCATGCGACGGTCGAAATACTTCTTTTATATTTGAATAATCATTGGAATGTTGATTTGTATTTTCTATCACAAATCCTATAGATGTCCCGGTCGTTATTCCTTCAAAAATTCCGGAAAGAACCTTTACTTTATCTTTTTCATCACGAGCCGTAACTATACCGGACTGCCCCGGGCGACGTCGTTCCAATTCATATTGAATCTGCTCCATATCAATCTTCACTCCGGCAGGCATACCATCAATCACACCACCAATGGCAGCTCCATGAGACTCACCAAAGCTCGTCAAACTGAATATCGTTCCAATTCTATTTTTCATCATCATTTTCATTCATTTTTATCGGTAAGTTCACTCAATGTTGCATTCACATATTCGACCAAATCTGTTGGAGAAATTTTCAATTGCAAGCCTCTGACACCGGCACTTACATATATATAATCAAAATCGGCACACGAACTATCAAAATACGTAGGAAATGGTTTCTTCATTCCTATTGGCGAACATCCACCACGAATATATCCTGTCGTTGCCAGCAATTCTTTCATCGGAATAAGATCAGCTTTCTTATTTCCACTTATTTTAGCGGCTTTTTTAAGATTAACTTCTTCGTCTCCGGGAATCACGCATACAAAATGTCCTGTCTTATCACCTTTCAAAACAAGAGTTTTAAATACCTGTTTTATATTTTCATCAAGCTGTTCGGCAATATGAGTTGCAGCAAGATCATTTTCATCTACCACATAAGGGACAAGCTCATATGCAATTTTAGCTTTATCCAAAAGTCTTGCCACATTAGTTTTACTGATTCCTGCCATAATCACAATACAAATTCATATTTATAATACAAAAGTAAGAAGATTTTCAACAAAACCATTCATAATTATTTAAAACATTACATTTTTTATGTATCTTCGCCTAAACTAACCATTAAAATCATTATTATGAAATTTTATCTCCTATCATTTATTCTCATATTCTCTTTAGGATGTGCGCAAGCCCAAAAGATTCTGTATATAGGTAATAGCTACACCTATCTTAATGACACTCCGGCAATGATGGATTCAATGGCAAAAGCTCACGGATTCTCTCCTGAAATATCAAAATTCACCAAAGGAGGAGCTACCATGAAATACCATATTAACAATGAAAAATGTCGTTCTCTTATTGAAATAGGCGGTTATAATTACATCATAATTCAAAGCCAAAGTGCCCAACCTGCTCTTGTAGGTACCCAAGAAGGAATGACCATCATGGAAGAAATGATGAACATGATTAACTACGTGAGAAATCATAATCAAAATGCAAAAATTCTACTACAAATAACATGGGGACGTGAACATGGCAACGACGGATTAACTAAAAAGGATTACTACAAAAACCATCCTCATATTTTTGAAAGCTATGAATCTATGCAAGCAGCACTTGATAAAGGCACACGAGTTATGGCATACGCATTCAATGCCGATGGAGTTATTGATGTGGGTAGGGTTTGGGCTTACATGAGAAATAAACATCCCGAAATTTATCTATATGGTAAAGACGGATCACATCCTGGATATAACGGCTCATATCTTGCTACTTGCGTTATTTTCTCTCACATATTCAACAAGAAAGTCAACGCAAAAAAATATCATGGAAAAATAGATGATATAAAGACAGCCCAAACAATTGCAAACGCAGCGTGGAAACATCACGATTCCAAGTAAAAGCACTATCTTTGCGGTGGTGAAAAGGATTTTACTCTACATATTACCATTTTTTATGTTGGTGGGATGTGGAAGGCACTCTGTCGATTCTCGCCTTGCTCAAGTGAATGAACTTGCCAATCGCAATGAGACCGATAGCGCCATGATGGTGCTTTCAAGCATTGAAAAACAGTCGTTGAACGAGCATAACCGCCATTATTACGACCTTATGAGCATAAAAACTCGCGACAAGTCCGACGCCGACATTACCGGCAACACCGCTATTGTCGACATCATGGACTATTTCGAGGACAAAGGTCCCGACGAAGTGCGTGGCGAGGCATACTACTATGGCGGACGAGTGTATCGCGAGATGGGCGATGCCCCACAGGCACTCGACTACTTTCAAAAGGCACTCGACGCTTTCCCCGAAGATGAAGCAATGATGAAAGGCAAAACAGCAAGCCAAATGGGGCAAATCTTCTTGAATATGTATATGTTTGAGCATGCAAAACCCAAGTTCCAAGAAGCAATCCGCTACCAAAAAGACTGTAAAGATTCTGTTGGACAAATATTAAATTTGCGTGTGTTGGGAGATGTTTACCGGAAACTTGATATGAATGATAGCTCATTATATAGTTTCAAGCAAGCTCTTTATTTAAATAGCAAGAGTGAATCTCACCTTAAAAGAGAAGTTGATATAAGATCTAGTATTATAGATTTATATATATCACAAAGCGAATACGATAAAGCACGAGAAGAATTTGAGAAATTTGAAGAACTTAGTAATACTTTTGATTATGATTATGTTTTATGTACCAAAATAAACATGTACATAGTCAATAAGAATTATACTAAAGCTATTAATATAGCCCACCAATTAAAACAATCGCAATCATTAAGAAGTAGAATTTTTGCTTATTCAGCACTTTTGGATTATTCAAAGATGTTAAACAACAATAAATCGGTATACCATTATGCAATAGAGCATAATAAGTGTGTCGATTCATTAAACTTGCAGGCTTCAGCCAATGCCGTAATCAATCAAAATTCTTTTTACAATTATTCGATACGAGAGAAACGATTGTTTTTGATTGAAAATAAGCAATTGAGGACGCAGATATTATTACTATTAACATTAGTGGTAATTTTAATATTTTCTTATTTTTATGTCAAAATACGTAAGCAAAATATCTTTTTACAAGATAGTAATGAAAAACTAACCATATCGAATGATAAATTAAGTGACGAGTTGTCAGAACGATTACATCGAGTAGAATGTTTAGAAAAAGAAGTAAGTAACTTAAATAATAGAATCGTTGATGAATATTCAGCTATTTCACGCTTAGGTGAACAAGTTAGAAACGGAATATTAGAAAAAATGCAAGAAGTTACGACAAAAGAAACTATAGTAAGAGAAAATATATTATCTTCCGATATTTATAATAAGTTAAAGCGTTTGACAAAAGAAAAAGACAATGTAGTTTCTGATGATTGTTGGAATGAATTAGATAATTTGATAAACACAGAATATACCAACTTTAAGAAACGAATACAAATTTTGTATCCAAAACTAAATGAATTAGAATATCGATTATGTATGTTGGTAAAATGTCAGTTTAGTATAAATGATTGTGCATTTTTGATAAACAGAGAACGTAGCAGTGTCCCTAAAATGCGTAAGCGCTTATATGAAAAACTATTTAATAAAGAAGGGCAGCCCTCAGATTTTGATAAATTTATATTCTCATTATGAAGCTGTTATAATTTTTCACAAATTTGTCACTACCTAAATATTGTGAACATGTAAAAAAAATCATTGCTTTGTATGCTGATTAAATCAAAAACAAAGCGATATGAAAAATTTTTTAATTACCTTTTTAACTATGTTCATCTACATAACTACAGCTTATGCAGATGATATACCATTACAAAAGAAAGATCCTCCAATAGTAGGAAATGGGAGAGACTTTGATAGGAGTGAAATTTTAGTACCGAGTGCGTCGATTGAAGACGGAGTGATTAACATTGAAACGGAGCTTGCCACATGGGGCGTTACTGTCACTGTATATAATGGTGACGGTGCTGTGG
>CAZTFX010000020.1:0-29840 GCA_964613095.1 uncultured Muribaculaceae bacterium
GCGATTGAAACCTCTAATTCTATGCTTTATCGTTTTTTATCGGACACTAATAAAAACATAACTACATTAGGTCTCTAATAACGTTTCTCATATATATAAGAAAAGGTTCCCAACATTGGAGAACCTTTTTCCTTTTATACTATCATGTGATTAACTCACAATCTTATTACTTTGCAGCCAAAACGTCCTTTACTTGATCATTTGGAACCATTTGTTCCTTGAACACATAAGCGCCAGTCTTTGGCGATTTCACCATCTTGATGACCTTACTAAAAGTACGTCCTTCACCTTTTTGCAATGTTGCAACTACTTTCTTTGCCATGACTTAACTTATTATTTAATTTCTTTATGAACTGTTACTTTCTTTAGGTATGGATTATACTTCTTCAATTCCATACGTTCTGTGGTGTTCTTTCTATTTTTTGTGGTAATATAACGAGAGATACCTGGCACACCACTAGCTCTTTGCTCAGTACATTCTAGGATGACTTGAACTCTATTACCTTTTGCTTTCTTTGCCATCTTGATTTTACTTTTCTACGATTTTTATTTCAGTTAGATTACCATCCTTTGCAGCTTTCTTCAATGCTGCGTCTAGACCAAGTTTGTTTATTGTACGCAAACCATTTGCTGATACAACCAAACTAATCCATTGACCCTCTTCTACCCAGTAGAATTTTCTCTTGAACAAGTTTACGTTAAATTTACGTTTTGTTCTTCTTTTAGAGTGCGATACATTGTTACCTGTAATCGCCTTCTTGCCTGTAATTTGACAAATTTTTGACATGGCTTTTATCTCAATTTATGTTTCTAATTATTTCATTTCAAAACAGAGTGCATATATGCAGAGTATGTCAGCTTTTCAGCCAATTTACTGCCATCTCTTTCTTCGCAGTAGCGCAATATTCTAAATAAAACACAGTCGGCAACATTTTCAAAAGGTTGTTAACTGTAAACAATTTTTATGTACAATATCGTCCTACGCTTTATGCAAGAACTTAAGCATCATCACCTTGCATCGAAGTTTCAACGATTAAAGTCACAGAACATGACTAAAGGAATAGTCGTTGTACTGCTGTTTTGAAATTTTCGACTGCAAAGGTAGAACTTTTTTTATTAATACGCAACACTTTACATTCGTTTTTTCAATAAAAAACATTCCAATCGATTTTTACTTTCCCTTTATCATATAATAACAAATCTCGTTGTGCCACAAATGCAGGGAAAAATCTCTTGAAAAAACATATCATTACCGGCATTAATAATAATACAATTGTTGTTAATCCCCAGAAAGATGTTATCATTCCTTCATACACGAGAAAATGCATTATAGGAATATGGGTGAGATACACTATTATAGAATAACGCCCCATATAAGAAAAGTAAAACAATCGTTTCACTAAAAAACATACACACCACACACATGTAATAGCCGATAACGCTGCTAAATAAAATTCTATTACCCCATTCTCAACTTTTGCATTTACCAAATATACTCCACCCATTGATGTCACAGAACAAACCGTCAATGCACATATAAAAATAAGAAACAAATAAATCAAACTTATACTTTTCGTTTGTAACAGATATCCACTTATACTTGAAGCTATAAAAAAGAACGGTAAAACTAAAAATGATGTTACAAAACTTGTCAAATATGTATATGTTTCTCTAAAATTGCCTTCTATAGGAATAAAATTATTAATCCACCATCCTAATGCCGTAAATACAATTATTACACCTGCACGTATATAAATATTAAAGTGTCTTGTTGATTTATGAAAGATATAATACAATATATTGGCAAAAAACAGAGTTCTCAAGAACCATAGATAGCCTCCATATTTTATCATCCATGTAAAATGTCTTTTTATAGGAATTAAGCTACATTCGACCTCTCCTGTAATTAATTTAGGTATAATAGTTATCAAAGCAAAAAATAAGAAAGGTATTATCAATTTATTTGTTTTTCTTATCAAAAAATCCTGAAAACACGAATACTCTTTAAAAAACATACCTGATAAGAAAAAATACAAAGGCATTCGCAAATGTTCCAACATACTCCACATATGTTTATTATTCATTGATATATCTAATTCCTCATAGCAATGACTTATAACGACCAAAACAATACAAACGCCTTTCATTAGGTCGAAATATTCAATTCGCTTTTGCTCCTTGATTTTTTCCATCTCTAAAAGCTTTTAGAGATTACTCTGTGAGTAATCTCAACAACATTATTTGAACTTCGGTTGTAGCTCGATCTATAACGCGATCCCTTGAACCCGGAAAATGTTTGCACTCACAAATTATTTTATTGCCAACCTTTGCTGCCATCCATACAATTCCCACAGGCTTTGACTCCGTACCACCACCCGGTCCGGCAATACCCGACGTAGCTACAGCACAATCAGCTCCAAGCAATTCACACACTCCTGTTACCATCTGTTTTACAACAAGCTCACTTACAGCTCCATAGTTATTCAATATATTTTCAGGCACCTTAAGCAAATCCTGTTTTATTTTATTGGAATAAGACACCACCGAACCCAAGTAATAGTCAGAACTTCCTGATATTGATGTTATTTGGTGTGCAATATTACCACCTGTACAACTCTCAGCCGTAGCAAGTGACAGTTTTTTTTCTCGTAACTTATCTCCTATTATTGCCGATAACGGTTTATCTTCATGACATACTATTGCATCACCTAAAATGTCATCTAATTTTTCTGATAACATTTGCATATCCTCTTTTATACGATCAGCATCCTTTGAAATTCCGGTTAAACGTAATCGCACTATACCGGGTTTAGGTAGATACGCCAGATGTATATATTCAGGCATTTCACGTTCAAAGTCATCAAGTTTTATAGCCAATGCCGACTCGGCATATCCTATTACAATGAAAGTTCTATGTTCTATATGATCGTCAACAGCAAAACGTTTCAATAATTGCGGAATCACTTCTCGTTCCATCATGGTTTCTGTTTCAAAAGGAACACCGGGCATTGCAACCAGAACCTTTCCATTCTTTTCAAACCACATAATAGGAGCTGTTCCCACTTGATTTTGTATTACTCTACAAGAAGTTGGAACCAAAGCTTGTGCTTTATTAAGAGGATTCATTGATAAATGACGTTTCGACACTACTTCCTCAACAGTTCTCAGTGTTCTTTCATCCAGTTTCAATTCACCTCCAAAATATCGACAAAGTGTAGGTTTTGTTATATCATCTTTTGTAGGACCTAATCCTCCGGTAGTTAAAACAATATCAGTTTGCTGAAATGCTTGGTCTATGGCACTGAAAATTTCTTTTCCATTATCGGCTATCACCTTCACACTTTTTACATTCCAACCTAGAGGATTTAAATGACGTGCAATCCATCCTGAATTGGTATCAGTGACCTGTCCTATCAATAACTCATCACCTATAACAATAATTGATACGTTCATTTTACTTATAGCTTATTTTAAACTGTAACTCTTGCAAATGGAGGTAGGTTTATATCACAAAAATCTTTATTCAGATATTTAAAATATCCGGCAATAGCAATCATTGCGGCATTATCGGTCGTAAATGAACGTTTGGGAATAAATGCTTTAATATTTCTGCGAGAACAATATTCCGCCACTGCATTTCTCACACCCGAATTGGCTGATACACCTCCACCTATCGCAACAGTTTTTATTCCGGTTTCCTTAATAGCCTTAGAAAATTTATCCATTAGTATATCTATAATGGTTTTCTGTAAAGAAGCAGCCAAATCAGCCTTATTTTCCTCAACAAAATCAGGATTTAACTTCTTTTCATCACGCAAAGTGTACAAGAATGATGTTTTCAACCCACTAAAGCTATAATCAAGTCCTTGAATATGTGGTTTGCTGAATTTAAATCTATTCTCATTACCTTCAGCAGCCAATTTATCTATATAGGGACCTCCCGGATATGGTAATCCCATAACTTTTGCACATTTATCAAAAGCTTCTCCTGCAGCATCATCTATAGTCTGTCCCAAAACTTCCATATCATCGGGAGAGTTTACCTTTATTATTTGAGAATTTCCTCCGGATACCAATAAACACAGATAAGGGAACTCAGGTACTTCGGTCGTTTCATCTTCTTTAATAAAATGAGATAAAACATGACCATGCAAATGATTAACATCAAGCAATGGAATATTCAAAGCCAACGAAAAACCTTTGGCAAAAGATGTTCCCACCAACAATGAGCCAAGTAGACCCGGTCCACGCGTAAAGGCAATTCCGTTTATATCTTCTTTCTTTATTCCAGCTTGTTTTATCGCCTCCGAAACTACCGGTACTATATTTTGTTGATGCGCCCGTGAAGCCAGTTCAGGAACTACACCGCCATAGGATTCATGAACTTTTTGACTGGCAATAACATTAGACAGCATTATACCATCTTTTATTATAGCAGCAGAAGTATCATCACAAGATGATTCTATTCCTAATATTATTACACTCATTTTGCCTATTTTTTTAATTTCTTATTTTAAAGAGCTAAAATCTAAATCCTGCAACAAATGCCAAATTCACATAAGAATTTATAAATTGGTATTTACTGTTACGATAGAAATGCCCATCATATTTACCTGTTATACTATAAAAAAATCTATTATGATTATACACTAATGCCATTTTAGTTTTAATATTAAACGAAAATATTTTTTTTTCAGAAACTTGAGTATCATTCAAACTATGATTAACCCCCACACATGGTATGAATGTTATATTAAACAACCAATTCTTTTTAAAAGCCCAATTATAACCATACCCCAGCATTATACAATAATCATTATAATAGATATGATAATTACGTTGATCGGAAGGCAATTCATCTATAATTTCAGGAGGCAACGTATTAAAATCAATTTTCACATTCTGCCTAGATATAGTTAATCCGCTTATCATTGACCCTGCACTTCTTTTTTGATATTTTGAATATGAATATGCCGCCCCTTGAGAATATTTTCTATTATTGAAAAAATAATACATGTCTGCCCCATACGACTCCAATGTTAAACCAGAAAATTCATAATCAGCTTTAAATAAATTATAATTTCTATATGTATCACCTAATTGGGTAATCATAGTATTACCCGAATTCTTGGAATAATATAAATCAAAAGCTACCAATGCACAACTAAAGTTCACATCGAAACGTTTATGCTTTACAGGTTCACCACCAAATACATTATCAATATTCATTGAATATCCCAAACTTAGCGCCATATAAGAAATATATGCACCAATATTGGGTGCAATATTAGAGGCCATTCCCACATGAATACTTCTCGGTATCTTCAAATCATAAGTGTCCAACCAATTGTCATTTTTTACCTGTAGTTTCCATCTTTTCCCGAGACCAACCACATAAGCAGTATCATAAGAATTAAATGTCCTATCACCCCAATTATATACATCAACTGCCCATCTAATGAATCGAGGATATTTGATGTTTTTATCCTTTAAGTCCAGTTTTCCACTTAACGCAGCAAGTTTCCAAAAATCTCGTCCATACTCTGTTTTAAAGGAGTCCACAACCACCGAATCGGAAGCAAGTCTCCTAAATTCCCACACTTTGTTATACCATTTTTCCACTTTTCGTTGACCTACGGTATCACCTATAATATCATCATTACCTGCATCTACTACAAAACAAGACAATACAAGCAAAAACATTAATATTATATGTCTCAACCAAGAAAACATTTTATTTAAAATTTATCAAGGTATCATTATTTAACGTCTCTTGAGTCGGTATTGAATCCTTCTTTTCATCTTTTTTCGGTTTATTTTTTCTTAGAAAACTAAACCATTTATCAAAATCATATTTAAATACAACACCAACACCTTGAGTAGTCAAAGCATTTTTTACATAATAATTTTGATCATTAAAATGATTATAGGCTTTTAATCTTATATTTCCTGCCTTATTCAACAAATACTCTATATCAAAGTCTCCAATAAAGTTGGAATTATTGGCAGAAACCATCTTATCTCTATATCCAAAATTACCATTCAACAGTAATCTATTATTTAATAATTGACTTGATAAAGCCAAATTTACTTCTACATCTGAAAAATCCCCTTTATCACTTTTAAAATTAGGTGAAATACTCCATTTATCACTAATCTGTCCCAACATACTTGATAATTGCGATGATATAGTTGACGAAGCGACCGAAGCCAATTCATTGTTTCTGCTTGTCCCACCCATATATTCCGGTGTATAAAACCTATTTAATGCCAAAAGATATATAATCTGTCGATTCATCATATCATCTGTACTTACTATACTTTTAACCTTACGATAAGCATCACTTGTAAGAGTTGGAAATTCCAAATCAAAAGAAATAGTTGGTTGAGCAATAGATCCTGACACATTCAATAATGCATGAACAGGAACATTTGTTCTATTAAATTCTTTATCGGTTGCAAAAGATTCATCAAGATCCAAAAGATTCGCATTTAATGGATATACAGCAGCTATATCTATTTTAGCGTCATACGGATTACCTTCAAAAGCTATACTGCTGCCTTCTCTAATTACGAAATCTTTTACTATAATATCTTGTAATGTAAAATTATATGTTCCCTTATCAAGAGTGTACTTACCTTGCATGAATAAGTCTTCATTGCTATCATACTTCATTATAAGTGTACCACTACCATTTGCTTTGATTTTATCACCACCGGCAGGATCCATAACGAGAATCAATTGCCCTAACGAATTTATATCAGCATCAATATTAATTATCATTCGGGTCTTTGAGTCCTCTTGCTTTTTCTTTTTCTCAAAATTTCTCAAAATTTGTTCATGTGTACTCTGATTGGCTAAAATTTCTGCCTCAATCTGTTCTCTACGTCTATCCGTAAAAGTTATAAAATCATATTCTATTGCATCTTCGGCATCAGATAATTCAAAGAAAAATTTACTATTGGCAGCAGTTGACATATGTACATCTATCCCCACAAGTCCAGGTTCTCCACTAACAAAAGCCGATCCGGAACCAAATATTGTACCATACCAATTATCTACCTGTTTTTCAGGGATATCATAACATAACAAATCTTTTGCTCCGGTTACATCAAACTTAAATTCTGCATTATGAAAATCTTGGTGAGATACATGCCCCGTCAACATTGCAGTATTTCCATATCTATCCTTTAATTGCACATCTTTGAATGTAATTAAACCCGGCACAATTTTCACTGAATCGGTTGCCCAATAATAGACATTCGTATAATCCAATTTTACTTTTAAATCTTCAACAAAAATGTCTCCATACATATTCAATGTACTGAATTTACCATATAATCTAGCATTTCCCGAAGCGAAACCATCTAAATCGGAAGTAAATGCCGACATAAACGGCTTCATAAATCCCACTTTTAGTTTCTCAGCTTTAAAATCAAATCTCATAGAATCATTCATAGGATAAATTTCACCATCCACTACGCTTTTACATTCATTTGGTTGGGTTATTAAAGCCTGTATAGCAACATATTTATTTTCATTATTCCAAAAACTTTTTATATCTGCATCACCTAAAAGAGTTTCATTATAAGACATATCATCTACAAAAAAATGCTCTGTTTCCAGTTTCGGAGACTTAGTCATCACCTCCGAAGCCACAATTTTTCCGGTAGCAAAACCTCCAAATGTTACATTATTTATTTGTAATGTCTCAAATAAATATCCCAGATTTATATCATTTAACTCAACTGATAATATATCATCTTTATTTGATGATGTCTTACCATCAATTGAAACAAATTGCTTATCACAAGTTACACGAAAATCATCAACTCTCAACGTATTATTATAAAATCCTATCTTGGAATCATGTACATACCATGTTGTGTCATTAAAGACCATTGTAGTAGGATTAACTTTTACCGTAGTCATTATAGAATTGGTCTCATTAACACGTCCCAAAGCAACTGACATATTAACATTTCCATGAAAATCTTCTTTTCGATCCACTTTCCATGAAAAATCTGTATCAAATCTATTTCTTCCTCCATTACCCACAATATTTAATGACATTTTTCCATTCTTTGTAGGCATTACCGTATTTACCTTTAAATCCACATTCCCATCCAAACTATCAACAGATACCGTTACATGGCTTTGTTCTATCAATTTATTTTTTTGAGCAAGATATGGCGCATCAACATCTACACCAAATATATTTTTATCTTCATTAACATGCCCTTTTATATCAATTGGATAAATAAGATTTACAGGAGATTTAAAAAATGATAAGATATTATTTGTTTTATCATTATTTTCTATTCTAAATACATAATCAAAATTGTTTTTAATTTTTTTATCGGATATAGTTGATACATTCTCAGCAAATAATGCAGGGAATGCACTACCAATTATGCTTTTAAAACATGGTACTATACCATCAAAGCTATAAAGCCCATCTAATTTACCATTCAAAACATCTGATTTCAGTTCTATATGATAAGGCGTTATTGTATTATCTGCTATCAAATATAAACTATCTAATTTTATCCCATTCTCATTATCATCAACAAAACTCAAATCGTCTATTTTGATTTTCCCATTTAGATTATCAACTTGATTACCAACAGCTTCAGCATTTACTTTAAATGACAAATTATGAGTCGGATATTTCGGATATAAATTTACCTTTGCCAAATTACAATTACTTACAATCATATTTATATCCATTTTGGAATCCTCACCTTTCAACATAGCAAAACCATCCAAATTCACTGCCATATTTTCATCATTAACGGCTAAAGAACCATTAAATTCAACCGGATTAATTGCAAAATTTGCAACTATATCGTTATATCGATACCCTTTAAAGTCAAAATAATCTACATTACCTTTTATCTTTGCATTATAGTTTTGACCTATTTTAGAACCATCAATTTCCAAATTAAAGGATGTTTCCCCCAGCAATTCTGTCTTACCAAGCAAAGCACCTATATTTACACCTGACGTATAAGCTGTACCGTTAAAACCTATTCCATACGTTCCCTTGTCAACAAATTTTCCATCCATAGTAAGACTTCCCTTTGACGTATGAACATCTCCTCGAAATAAAGCGTCAACCAAAGAACCGGTTAATGCTCCATCTACAACAATATTACCGGCATTTTCTATTATTTTTTGAACTTGTGTTGATAATCTAACAAAATTTGCTGTTATATTATTAATTTCATTGGCGCCAGCCTTTATATATAAATGAGGAACCTCAACCGACATTGAGTCTTTATTATTTATATTTTTTAATGCTCCATTCATAGATACCAAAAACTTTTCATTTTCCGTTTTAAATTCTAAGACAGGAACATCAAGGTCTCTTATTGAGCCTTTTAGAATCATTTTAAGATTTATAGGCTCTGTAAATTTGGAAAATGTTGGGACAATAGGAGACAAATCTTTCAATGTAACATAAGAATCGGATGTGTTTATGTCAAAATTAAGATTATCCAATTCTGAGTCTAATGTTTTTAAGCTATTAAAAGTAATAGAGAAATCTTCAGTCGAAAAATAAGTTCTTGGCAATTCTACTCTAAAATTGGATACACTGATTTCCGATTCATTAATAACGGTGTTAACGGTAAGATTCTTTAGTTGAAGCCCGCTTTGTTCTATAAAAGATAATCTTTTAACTTTAATCAAAAAATCATCATTTTTTAATCTTGGCAAAGCAATATCGGCTCGTAAATCATTTAATTTGATATGATTTTTATCAAACTTACCATTTATTACCGATTCGCTTAATACATTATACGTAATACAACTTTTTCTTAAAACTATATTGTATATTGCCAAATCAAATTTCGTTGGCGGTTTATTTTTATCCTTTGGAGACAATATATCTACAATAAATTGGATATTCGTAGAAGAATTAGGTGTTTCTTTATAAATATTCCCATTTAAACCCACCAACTCAGCGTATGTAAAAACAAAACGCCCTCTTACAACTAGGTTATACCAACTTAGTCCTGCCCCTAATTTGTCTATTTTCAATAATCGTTCTCCTCTTTTATCCGGAATTTCTATGTCATGTAAAACCACTTGATTAAAAGGAGCTATGGACAGGCGGTCAATACTAACCTTAGTATCCAAAAATGTGGTTAATTCATCCTCTACGGTAGATTTTATAGAATTTTGTATCGAAGGAATAAGTAGAATTAAATATAATGCCACAAAAATTGTAACAAAAGCTACAATTCCCACGACAATAATAGTTCTCAATATTCTATATATATTGTATAAAACTGATTTCATAAATAATCAGTACAAAGTTAAACATAAAGAACCAAATCCCCAATAAATCAACTCAGGAATTTGATTCTTTATATAATGGGGATTTTTATAAATTCCCTATATTATTCGGAATGATTAATATCTTTTAATCTAGTAAATTTTCACATTCCTTTAGCCATAATTTAGCCGAAGCATCACTAGGCATACGCCAATCTCCTCTTGGAGATAAACTTACACTTCCTACCTTAGGACCATCAGGCAAGCAAGAACGTTTAAACTGCTGCTGGAAAAATCTTCTACAAAATGTATATAGCCATTTTTTGATGGTTTCATTATCATATTCTCCCTCAAAAGCTTGTTTTGCTAAAAAATATATTTTTTGAGGAGAAAAACCATTCCTTATCATATTATATAAGAAGAAGTCATGTAATTCATAAGGTCCCACCAAATCTTCCGTTTTTTGCTTAATATCACCATTTTCATCGGCTGGAATCAACTCCGGACTGATTGGAGTATCAACAATATCCAATAATATTGTTTTCTTTTTACCATCAAGGTTCAAAGCAAACCAACGAACTAAAAAGCGTACCAAAGTCTTAGGAACTCCTGCATTGACTCCATACATCGACATATGGTCTCCATTATACGTAGCCCACCCCAATGCAAGTTCCGATAAATCGCCGGTTCCAATGACCAATCCATTACAACGATTAGCATAATCCATTAATATCTGTGTTCGTTCTCGTGCTTGTCCGTTTTCATAAGTTACATCATGAATATTCACATCATGACCTATATCTTCAAAATGCTGTAATACCGATTTTTTAATAGGAATCTCTAGTTGCGTTATTCCTAATTCTGTCATTAAATCCAAAGCATTGGTATAAGTCCTGTCGGTTGTACCAAATCCCGGCATCGTAATACCAACTATATTTTTTAAATCATATCCTAATTTAGAAAATGCCTTATGACACACAAGTAATGCCAATGTTGAATCCAATCCTCCGGAAACACCAATAACCACATTCTTTATTCCTGTGAAAACAAGTCTCCTTATCAACCCTTCTACTTGTATTCCGACTATTTCTTCACATCGTTCCTTAAAATCATTATCATCAGTAGGAACAAAAGGATGTTTTTGTAACGGTCTTAATAATGATTTTCTTTCTTTTTCCTTTAAATCGACTTCTACTATAGGAATTTCCACATAAGTTTTTTCATTTACTCTTGCACAATCAGCAAAACTGGATGTCATTCTGCGTTCGTTATCCAATTTCTCGATATCTACATCGGCAATTGTCATGGCATCATCAAGCATAAAACGTTCTGATTCATCCAATATTATCCCATTTTCAGCTACAATAGCATTTCCTGCAAAAACCAAATCCGTTGTAGATTCTCCAAACCCAGCCGATGCATATACATAGGAGGCTAGGCACCTTGCAGATTGTGCTTTGATAAGACTCTTCAAATAATTATTTTTACCCAATGATTCATTTGATGCCGACAAGTTTACGATAACATTTGCTCCATTTAAGGCAGCATAAGAACTTGGGGGAATTGTCGTCCACAAATCCTCACATAGTTCTACAGCGATTTTAATATTATCTTTTACAAATAATATATTTGTTCCAAATGGTACATCTTCATCACATATAGAAATACTTAACAATGTGTCTGAATCTCCTGAGGTAAACCAACGTTTTTCATAAAATTCCTTATAATTAGGCAAATAAGTTTTAGGAACCACTCCCAAGAATTCACCTTTTGCTATTACGACAGCACAATTATATAATAACATTCCGGCACGTAACGGTGCACCAACTATTATAATGCTATCTATTTTTTCTGTTGCTTTTTTAATTTCTAAAAGACCTTTTTCAGCACTATTTAACAACAAAGATTGTCCGAACAAGTCACCACACGTATAAGCTGTAACACATAACTCCGGAAACAAAATCACCTTTGCTCCTTTCGTAGCCGCATCATAACAACATTGTATTATATTTTTTACATTTTGCTCACAATCAGCCACATTCACTTTCGGAACTAAAGCTGCAACACGTAAAAATCCTAAATCCATAATAATATCACTTTATTTTCTCCAAAATTAGCAATTGGAAACCAAATTCACAACATTTATTTATAATTAAAGAAAAAAGATGTACTCACTTGTTTTTTTAATATAAAACTGTTAAGTTTGTAAAACAAAATTTATTAAAATACGATTTATTGTGTTTAGATTTAAGCATATATTTATACTGATTACTATTTTAAATTTAAGCCTAATTTGTTACGCAGGAAAACATATCACCCTACGTATAAACGACGCTTATGGACCATTTGAATACTTAAACAAAGAAGGAAAACCTATAGGATTCACCGTTGATGTATTCAATGCTATTAATCACATCAATAGATTCAATTACTCAATTAAATCAGATAAAGAAATTTTCAATTTCCTCTCAACAGTAATAGATAGTACAGAGCTTGTAACCTCAATGGATTCAGTCCCGACAAACAGTAATTTCATTACATCAGAACCCTATGGATATATTGACAACGATCTAATTACACGTATTTATTCCAATATCAATCGTTGGGAAGACATGAATGGCAAAAACGTGTTGATTGTTAAGGATTCACCGTTAATATTACAATTTGAGAAATTTAATATCAAAGCTAATTTTATTTTTATCAAAAGCGTTCCTGACGGCTTACGTTTATTGTCTTCAGGCAAATATGACGCTATGATAAGTAGCAATGACGCTGCTTATTTTTACATCAACAAGTTAGAAATCAACAATCTATCGGTTAAGCCATTATTTTGTCAACCTTTGGCTATACGATTTATTATGATTGATTCTCCTGAAAACAGAAAGATAATTAAAAAAATAAATAATGCACTACAAACAATTAGAGCAAATGGAACATATGATTCAATATACTCTAAGCGCTTTTTCCCTAATGAAAATGAATCGTTAAAAGCATTTGAATTATGGATTATTATTATCGGAGTTGCATTAATGATGATTCTTATTATATATGTATTATACGTACATTGGTTATATCAATCTGAAAAAAAGAAAAAAACAATTCCTATTCAAGATACAAGTCCTCTCGTAACCAACATGGGTAAAATCTATGATTCCAATCCCACAGCCACAGTGTATTTTGATATCATTGGACACATAAAATTTATCAATAAAGCAGGCTATAATTTAGTCAACACATCCAGACATTCAAAACTATACTTAGGAAAATATACAATTTTCAATCATACGATACTAAATGAAGAGATGATTGAAAGCTTAAAAAACAATAAAGCTATAAATTTCACATACAACTTAATCAGTAAAGATAGTATTTTTAACCATCTTGGAGACTATGTTCTTCCAAGAAACAGAGTATATAACATTTTTATTTTACCTATAATTAATTATGGTACTGTACTTAACGGATATATTACTTATATATATGATATTACAGAACAACATAATTCAGAATATAACAATTTAAAATACAGAACTTCTCTTTCTCAGATTTCAGACAATAATTTTTTGGATATATGTTTCTACGATTCCGAAGAGGACTCTTTTTTCACTTTCACCGAAAATACAGCTCACAATACCGGTATATCCTATGAAAAAGGGTTATCTTATATACATCCTCTATACCGTTCTCAATTTATAGAAGAATTCTTATCTACCCTAAACGGTGAGAAAAGAACAGCCAAACTTACCATAAAGAAACTTAATACCAAAAGAAAAAAATACAACACTTGCAATATCACCCTCAACGCTATTCGCGTGGACTCCAATACAACTATAGGAATTTCAATTGTAACCACCGTTACTAATTCCAATCAAGCTATAATAAACAAAAACAACGAACTTCAAGACAACCTATCATTCCTTCTAAAATCAAGCGGATATCAATTTCTTGAATATAATCCTGAAACCGACAAATACAGTATTACCACAATTGATAATTCACACAAAATATTGAGTACTCAACAAATGATTGAGTCAATACACCCTGATGATTGTGAAAAAGCAACTGAAATTATATCCGATTTAAAATCGGACAAATTAAATAACGCATATATTGTGCTTAGATTCTTAAACCGCAACACACACCATTACAATTATTATGGTGTGAATTTACACTCATGTTATTTCGATTCTAGGGCTAGTGATAAAATTATAGGTGTATATCATAATGTAACCGATAATCTTCAGCGTCTTCGTGAACTAGAAGAATTTAAGGAAAGTACAACATTAGCATGTGAAATGAATAATATGGGCTTTTTTGAATACAATCTACATGAATTTGAGCACATGTATATACCTTATATCTTCACATTAAAATATGGTATTGACGACGACAACTTCAGAGATTTCATGGATGATAAATCTCGAAATACTTTTAATATCCTTATTAATAAATTTAACGAAAGATCGGATGAAATAGATTGTAATACTATTAAAATATTATCTCCTGAATTAAATAAATGGATTTACTTCAAGTTTAATATCATACCAATCCGAGATGATATAAATCAAAAAATATACAAATATATGGGATTCATGTGTGAAATTTCAAATGTGTAAAGTATATGCTAAACAAATTATCCCAAACGCCAAAAGTCAGTATAATCATTCCGGTGTATAATGTAGAGAAGTTTATAAAAAAATGTGCCATATCTTTATTGGAACAGACTTACCCTGATATTGAATATATATTTATAAACGATGCTTCAACCGATAAGAGCCTTCAAGAATTACAATATATTACAAACAAATATAACAGTCGAAATATAATCATTATAGATAATAACTTAAATAAAGGTTCTTCAGCTACTAGAACTATTGGGTTCAACATAGCAACAGGGGAATTTGTCAATTTCTGCGATAGTGATGATTGGGTGGAACCAACAGCAATTGAAGAAATGGTAAAAGCAGCGTTATCTCAAAATGCAGATGTCGTAGTTACTACATTCTACACCAACACCTTTGAAAAAGAAAACATACTAAGTTTTCCGTCAAAAGATATTGCAAATCTAAACAAAATTCCAATTAACTTTCAACACTTTTCTCTTTGCAATAAATTAATAAAAACATCATTCATAAAAGAACATCAGTTATATCCCAAACCGGGTATTGATTGTTGGGAAGATTTATCTGTCATTTCTAGATTATATGCTTTAGAACCTAAAGTTGTTTTATTAAACACGCCATTCTACCATTATCGCAAATATGAGTATAAATCTTTAACCTCCGATTCACATGAAAGACAATTAAATGACAGACTACAATATGCAGATTTTCTAGATAAGTGGTTTAAAGAAAACGGTCTAGAACAAAAATATACACAATTTTTAAATCACTTAAAATTTACGGCTAAAATAAAAATGCTACGTACATCTCCACGACAATTTAAACGTTGGAAAACCACATATCTGGAAACAAATAAACATATCATGAGCTATACAGATATACCTTTACACTATCGAATTCTTTTCTATATAGCGAACATTCTTATAAGAATCTAAAATATTACGGCTATCTTATTTTACCACAATAAAAGTCCCCAAGACGATAAATCTTGAGGACTTTGCAAGCTGTGAGTTAGGTTTATATTATTTACCACCCTTTTCGTAATAAAGAGTGCGAGAAGGTTGGTCACAAACTTCTGTTGGTCCAAAATATTGAATTGGTCCCGGATAAGTGTAGCATGTATTTTCTGCCCACTCTGCACGATGTTTTGCGAAATATTTAAATGGTTTTCCTTCAAGATCAACTAGAGCCTTTTGAATAACCGGCTTCATTTCTCCATGACGGCGTTCCATATTCATCATCATTGTGATAGGTATACCACCGGCAATCCATTGAACTGAAGGACATGTCAAGTTACGTACTGAAGACATATATCCTGTTGCTCCACACTTGATAAGTTGTGCAGCATTATAACCTAGAGCATAACAATAGTCAGCGTCAAAGTTTGATGGATCAGCACAACGACCTTCATAACCGAAGAAGTGATGTTGAGCCGAGAATTTACCCACAAATTCTCCGGCAGCAGCCATTTCTTTCAAGCGCTTGCCCACCATTTCGCTAAGCAATTTTTCAGTCTCGATAAGAGAAACTTGTACATTACCATGAGGGTCACGATCGAGAGTTAATTGACGAGCAACTCCTTCAGGCAAACTTGCGTAAGTTTCTGCATTCTCTTTACTCAAATTAGCTAAAATAAATTCACGCTGTTCAGCCGGTGTCTTTTCAGCAAAATCAGAAGTTTTTGCCAAAAGATCATTCAATTCAGCAATAAGAGCTTTCATTGCAGGAATAAATTCCACAAGACCTTCAGGAATAAGAACTATACCAAAGTTGTTACCATTTTCAGCACGCTTAGCTACAACCTTTGCTATATCATTTACAATTTCATTCAAAGTCATTTTCTTCGCTTCAACTTCTTCTGAAATCACGCAATAGTTTGGTTGAGTTTGCAAAGCACATTCCAAAGCAATATGAGAAGCTGAACGTCCCATCAACTTAATAAAATGCCAATATTTCTTTGCAGAATTACAGTCACGTTCAATATTACCGATAACTTCAGAATATACCTTTGTAGCTGTATCAAAACCAAATGAAGTTTCAATCATTTCATTCTTCAAGTCACCATCAATAGTCTTAGGACAACCTATTACCTGAACACCTGCATTCTTCGCCTTATAGTATTCTGCAAGTACGCAAGCATTTGTATTAGAATCGTCACCACCAATGATTACCAATGCTGAAATATTTAGTTCCTTTAGAATTTCAAGACCTTTTTCAAATTGCTCAGGTTTTTCTAGTTTTGTACGACCTGAACCAATAATATCAAAACCTCCTGTATTACGATATTCATCAATAATATTAGCAGTTAGTTCCACATATTTGTGATCAACAAGACCTCCGGGACCCATCAAGAATCCATATAAACGACTATCTTTGTTTACAGCCTTAATACCATCAAACAAACCACTTATTACATTGTGTCCACCGGGAGCTTGTCCACCCGATAGAATCACACCCACATTGATAGGTGCATGAGATTTTGCACTTTTAGAAGTTTTTTCAAATGTTAATACAGGAAGACCATAAGTATTTGGAAACAATTCCTTAATAGCTTCTTGATCTGCCACAGATTGTGTTGGTTCACCTTCTACTGCTGACACACCACCCCACAAAGCAGAAGGCAATTTTGGTTGATAAGCAGCACGAGCTGTTTGTAAAGCACTTTTTTTTGCCATTTGTTTATTCTTTAGTTTAATTTTTTCCGATTTTATATATTTTCTGCAAATTTCGCAAAAAAAACTGACTATCGCAATATTATTTAGTATAATTTCAATTGTTTTTCATCTCCGGCTATTGCAATATAGAATTTATTCACATCCAAATACTTATTTGCAACATTTCGTAAATCGGTTGCCGTAATATTTAAAATATCGACCACCTGTCTGTTAAAATAATCCTCACCGGTTGAATACAATATATTTGAACTTATACACGAAGCCATAGAAAAGGGAGAATCCAATGTTTTCACAAGATCACTAAGCATAGTATTTTTCACAATTTCCAATTCTTCATCATCCATCAATGTATCTTGCAGCTTTTTTACCTCTTTTTTCACTTCGTCTATAAGTAAATATGTATATGCGGTATCACACTCACTTATTATCACCACTTTTGCTCCACATCGACGACCGACAAGCATTGCATTTATTCCATAAGTATACCCTTTATCCTCTCTTATGTTCTGCATAAGTCGGCTACCGAAATATCCACCCAAAGCTGTTATCAGTATTCGCAACTTGATATAATCGGGATGACTTCGTGGAATCGCCTCATGTATCATATATACCGACGACTGTAAAGCACCTTCTTTATCTATAATTGCACTTCTTTCTGTTGTTACACATCTTTCATACTCTACCAAATCGTTTGTATTGCCACAATTTGATTCTTGACCAAAATATTCATCAATCAATGAAACCTCTTTTTCAGTAACACATCCCGATATAATCAACGTCGAATTTTCAGGTTTGTAGAACTTTCTATGAAATGATTTTATATCATCTATAGTCAAATTATCAACATCTTCATCACATATCATGTGAGAAAACGGATGTCTCTCTCCAAAATACAACCTGCGTCCTGCCATTTGAGCAAGGTATTTCACTCGTTGACGAGCCGTTTGATATGCACTTTTCACTTGTGTCCCCAGCACATCATATTCCCTCTCTGGTATAGAAGGTAGTGTTAAAACAGATTTAAATAGAGGTAGAACTTCTTTAAAGTTTTTATTTAAAGAAGTTAAGCTAATGTGTGTAAAATTATCGTGATTAATTGCATTGAATTGAGAACCATTAAAATCTAAAATCTCTGCAACTTCTTGAGAAGAATATTTATCACTTCCATGAATTAACATTGAAGCCAATGCAAACGATTGAAGTGGTTTTGTTTCCTCAAATAAACCACCTCTGTATATTACTTCAAATCTGTTTACATCTTGATCTCCATTATTCAACACATATAATTTTACGCCATTTGACAACGTAATATAATCCGGATAATCAAAACTCAAGTCACTAAATGATCTTAATTTAGGAGCAGTACTTCTATCTAGCATTACTTTACATTTTCATTATTAACAGACAATTTTTACATATATTTACGAAAAAATCCCCACAGAGATATAAATAATTTATACTATACCATAAAGAACTAATCTAATCTTTAGTTTTCACAACTTTCAGCACATATAGTTGTGTGTTTTCATATTTTACTACTTTTACGGTTTCTCCCTCATTTATAAAATCGTTATAAGAAACTGCGTCAAGTATTTTATCGGTTATTTTTATTTTACCGGAAGGACGCAATACAGTTAAAGCTATTCCTTCGGCTCCCATATATTGTTTCAAATCATCAGGAACCCCTAAATAACCATCATTTACACTTTGTTCAAGTGTGAGTGCTGCGTCTTTCATCACGCCTTTTTCTCCGGCTTTATTTATAAAGTGATAAAGTATAATTGTTCCTATAATCACCGCTACTATTATCAATATTGAATAGATTGCTATTGTCATATCTTTATATGTTTAAAAGTCATTTTTAGATTTTATTCTAGAGTTTAAGCAAATTTAGTGATTTCTTACAATAAATTCAACAAATAAAGTGAAAACAATATCACAATCTTTTAAATACCAAACTTTACCACAGTCATGGTGTTCTAATTATACTTAATCAAAAAACAATAAATATTATGGGAACACTTGCCGTATCTATTTTTCAACAACGTTTGCTTGACCTTCAAGACAACATGTTAAACTTTGCTTATATTCTTACTTCCAATCGCGAAGAGGCTCGCGATCTTCTACAAGACACCACTTTAAAAGTTTTGGATAATCAAGACAAATTCACCGACAACACCAATTTCAAAGGATGGGTTTTCACCGTCATGAGAAACATTTTTATCAACAACTATCGCCGATTGGTTCGTAATCAAACGATGGTAGATCAGACAGAAGATTTATATCATTTGAATCTCCCTCAGGAATCGGGATTCGATACCCCCGACGGAGCTTTCAACGTAAAAGAAATTACCAAAGCAATAAATAGTTTCGCTGATGAATATCGTATCCCTTTCACTATGCACGTTGCAGGTTATAAATATAATGAGATTGCCGAAAAGATGAATCTACCGCTAGGAACAGTAAAAAGCCGTATCTTCTTTGCTCGCCAAAAACTGCAAACTATGTTGAAAGACTTTCGCTAATCCCATCCACATATATAACACTTAAGACTTAATTGCTTTAAGTGCTTGTGCCAATTGGTCAGGACATGATGTAGGTTTAAAACCACATTTTATTCCTTCAAGACGTGCAATAGCTTCTTCGCACTTCATTCCTTTAACCAATCGGGAAATACCCTGTAAATTTCCATTACAACCACCGAAAAATTCAACTTCGTTGATTGTTCCGTTTTCTACATCCAATATTATCTGAGTTGAACAAGTTCCCTGTGTTCTATATGAATATTTTGCCATTTCAATCTTCTTAAAATTCAATATCACTCTTCCGAATGTAATATATCCAATAAAGCGTCACGACTTATCACTTCTATTTCAGACAGAGAATAATTTATTACTCCATCATTTTCCAATCTATCAAGAGCATTTATCAACGATGAACGCTGTACCCCTAATATACTGCATAAATCTTTCTGCTTATAAGTCAACTTTATATCCTTACTGCCTCGCTGTGTAAGTGACGTTATGATAAATGCCAATCTTTCGGCAATAGAACCCGAAGACAAAGCCATGATACCAAATGTTCCTTTTTGTGAATTACGCGACAATATATTGAGTATATTAAATAAGAAAACCTTATCACTCATTAGGATATTAATAAAATCGGCTTTTACTATTTGTAAAATACCACAATCGGTCAATGCTGTTGCATTAAACGGATAAAAAGTATTTCTACCAAATAAATAATCAACACCTATCACATCCGGACCCGATAAAGTCTCCGAAACCATCACCTTTTTATTGGAGCTGGTCAAATCAACTCTCACATCACCCGAAATAACAAAACGAATGTGTGTACACATCTCTCCGGCAGTTACTACTTGTTGACCTTTATTATATTTTACAAAATGAAATGGAGTCTTTTCTATCAATTCCGATAATTTATCACGGCTTACACCCTGAAACAAAGGTAACTCCATCAATTTTTCATACATGCTTTCCATATATAACTATTATTCTGTTCCTTTTATTAAATACAGTTTTCAATTCAAACGTACATCCATACAAAGATAATACTTTAGATGTAATACAGCTCTGGATTTAATATTTTTTCAATAAAAAACGACTCTTTTTTCACAGTTTTCCATGTTTGGATTTAATATATAACTGCGTACTGTTTATGATATTTTGCCAAGCAATATATGCTGCCGGCGCTATAGATATTATTGGATTGAGATATGTAAGTGATAACCATAGTGCCAAAATAGTGTTTTTCTGCCCTAAACCTTGTGCACCCGCTACTTTATCACCATATTTGGCTCCTATTTTACGTCCTATATAAAATTGCAAGCAACAAACCACTAACGAAGCTATTGCCAAATAAATCATCTCATCAAGTTGCGATAAAGGTTGTTTCATTATAAAACTGACAGCATTTCCTATAACGATAAATAATGCAACAGCCCACATCCAAAAAGAAACAGTTTGGTGAGTTGACAATGCCCTATGTACTTTAGGCAGAAGTTTTCGCATTAATAATGCCAATATTAACGGTACAATCAACATTGGAACCACTTGTGAACATATTCTGGTAAAGGAAGTCATAAAATCTATATTGTTTTCAATCGATATCCAAGACAGAAACAACGGAGCTGTAAAAGCCAACACCATATTACACAACAACGAATATGTTGCTAATCGGGAAACACTTCCACCAAGCATTCCTGTTATAACCGGAGCTGCTGTTGCCGTTGAAATGAACACGCACAAGAAAGCCCCTTCAGCCACAACCGAATTCCAAAAATACAATGAATAATACACCAACCAACAGCCTATAAACTGTACAGCCAATAACAGCCAATGAAATCCGGTGAGTTTTAATTCGGTAAATTTTAATTTTGTGAATGTAATCGTAAGCATGCAGAATATCAATACAGGCGAAATCCATGATACATATTTCATATATTCATGAAACAACACTCCCCCCATCATTGAAATGGGCAACATCCACGTCTTTAGAAACTTTATCATATTCTTTTAAAAGAAAAGTTCCCTCTCGGGAACTTTTTATTTCAATTTCTCAATCACTGCTCCTATTTCAAGCATTTCCTGCTCTCCTGTAGCCATATTCTTTAAAGTCAATTTCCCTTCAGCAAGCTCGGTTTCACCCACCATTGCCACGTACGGAATATTTTTACCATTAGCATAAGTCATCTGTTTTTTCATCTTTGATGACTCCGGATATAATTCGGCTGAAATACCCTCTTTGCGAAGTTGCATTACATATTTCAATGACTGCTTTGCTTCGGCTTCACCGAAATTCATAAAAATAACTTTTGTTGTGGCACAAGTATCGGCAGGATACAAATTCAATGTATTCAGTACATCAAAAATACGGTCGGCACCGAAACTTATACCCACACCGCTTACTCCATCCATTCCGAACACCCCGGTCAAGTTATCATAACGACCGCCACCGGTTATACTACCCATTTCCACATCATTGGCTTTCACCTCAAGTATCGAACCTGTGTAATAATTCAATCCGCGAGCAAGTGACACATCAAGTTCCAGAACAGAACGCAGTCCCATATCCATTGCACCGGAAATAACATAGCGTAATTCTTCTATACCCTTCTTGCCCACTTCACTATTTGCAAGCATACTTTCCAGAGTGGATAGTTTTTCTTCATTGGTACCCGATAATTCCAAAAGTGGTCGTAACATGTCGATAGCTTCTTCACTCAACCCTTTTTCTCGAAGTTCGGCATTTACGTTATCAATACCTATCTTATCAATCTTATCGATTGCAACAGTTATATCCACTATTTTTTCGGGCGCACCTATCATTTCGGCAATTCCACTCAACACCTTACGATTGTTCAATTTTATAGTGATATTTATGCCAAAACGTGCAAACACTTCATCGATAAGCGAAATCAATTCTATTTCATTTACAAGAGAATCGCTTCCCACAACATCGGCGTCACATTGATAAAACTCGCGATAACGTCCCTTCTGAGGACGATCGGCACGCCACACCGGCTGAATTTGATAACGCTTAAAGGGAAATTGCAATTCATTGCGATGTTGTACAACATAACGAGCAAAAGGCACTGTCAAATCGTAGCGTAACCCCTTTTCACACAATTTTGATGTCAAATGAACATAATCTCTCGCAACGAGCATTTCTTCGCTTGCATCACGCAAGAAATCCCCACTGTTCAATATCTTGAATAACAATTTATCCCCTTCTTCACCATATTTCCCCATCAAAGTTGACAGATTTTCCATTGCAGGAGTTTCTATCTGCTGGAAACCATAAAGAAGGAAAACATCTTTTATCGTGTTAAATATATAATTACGTTTCGCCATTTCTTCAGGCGAAAAATCTCTTGTACCCTTTGGAATCGATGGTTTCTGTGCCATATTTCTATAATATTATTCAAATCGGTTACAAAGTTAGTTATTTTCCGACAAACTCCCAACTCCTAACTCCCAACTCCTAACTGTATCTCACTCTCTTCGTCTTCCCATAAAAATCATCACATAATACATAAGAGTGGCAAGAGAACCAAGAGCTGCAACCACATATGTGTAAGCAGCCGACTTCAATGCGTCTTTAGCACACTCATGATTACGTCCGGTGGCTATTCCTGTACGGTCAAGCCATGCCAAAGCCCGTTGACTCGCATTTATTTCAACAGGAAGCGTTACAAAACTGAAAATCGTTGTCATAGCAAACAATATTATACCTATAAGCATAATCGATGGCATGGTTTCTATAAGTAAGATACCGGCAAGCAATAACCACGACATCCATTGTGAAGCAAAGTTCACAACAGGAACCAATGAAGAACGTAACTGTAACGCGCCATATTTTGTCGCATGTTGCACAGCATGTCCACACTCGTGAGCAGCTACAGCGGCAGCCGCCACACTGCGACTGGAATACACTCCTTCACTAAGATTCACGGTTTTATTTGCCGGATTATAGTGGTCGGTCAACATTCCGTTGGTACTTATTACTTTTACATCATATATTCCATTATCATGCAACATTTTTTCAGCCACCTCCTTTCCACTCATGCCTAAAGGCATTTGTGAATATTGCTCAAACTTATTTTTTAATGATGATTGCACCAGATAGCTCACTAAGGCTATCACAATAAAAATTACATAAATTGCCATATTTCTTTCAATAATTTAGTTCAAGTACAAATATTACAAAAAACATGCCATATACCAAAGTTTCACACACGTTTCACGCAACAATTAATATTCTTTACTTAAATATCACATAAAAAAGGAGATATGGCACAACAGCCATATCTCCACATCACCAAATAATAATATACTTTTGAATTTATTAGTTCACTGTCACTATTTTTGAAAGTTCGCTTTCCACATTGTCGGCATAAATGCTTCGGATGCCCAGACTTCAGGCATTGCCAATGCCGGGTAACTCAGTTCCGAATCATCTGGGGAGGTCGCAAGGACTCCCTGTAACGAAGCGCATATACCCCGAACTCTCTAAATACCCCACATTAGGGTAGGGTCCCCCCTCGAACAACCATAAACCCCGTAGAAACCGTATTCTAACGGGGTTTTTACATTGTTTGAACGCAAAAACCTATATCGCAAATGGGCAGTTTCCCCCACTCTACCCCTTCAAAACGGCAAGTTCCCTCCCCTCTATCCCCCCCCCAAAACCCCAAATGTGTAACCCCACTTTTTGAAAAATGTAACCCCAGTTTGTAACCCCACCACTAAAAATCGGGCATTTTTCACCCTTCTACCCTACTTCTACCGCCATTCAAAGCGCGTTCAAACCTTATCCCGACATCACCCACACAAAGCCTATAAAAGCCCCAAATACGCGCTCAAACGGCTCCACGCAAGGGTTTTACCGTCTGCACACAAAAAAGGCCGCAGGTACAAACCCACAGCCTCATAGATGTAAACCAAACGTAAACCTGCGCCCTCGTTTATGCCCTCAAAATTAAACCGAAATTAAACCAATGTAAACGCTTCGTTTTGTGCCGCCCGACAGAGCAAAACAACCTAACCTACTGAAACACAAAGCAATTAATCCTCAAAACCCTCTACCCTACATTATACACTTCGTTCTGTACCCCATATATAATGCAAAAACAACAAAAAACAGAAAAAATAGTACGCAATTTATACGCAAATTGTTTTCTATATATCAAGCACATACAAAAAACAAATAAGAACGTATATACGTTCTTATTTGTAAAATTTCATATTAACTTTTCAAGTTTTGAGATGTTGTTTTGTATCTCAGTTTCGGGGATTTCATAATTTGTCAAATCCCCCATCAAATATTGATCATATGCAGCCATATCAATCAATCCATGTCCAGACAGATTAAACAATATCACTTTTTGTTTTCCTTCCAGTTTTGCCTGCTCTGCTTCACGAATTGCAGCAGCAATTGCATGAGAAGATTCCGGTGCAGGTATTATACCCTCAGCGCGTGCAAACTTCGTTGCAGCCTTGAATGTTTCCAATTGTGGAATATCAACTGCTTCAATCAATCCATCTTGTTTCAATTGACTCACAACTGCTCCCGCACCATGATAGCGCAATCCTCCTGCATGAATATTTGCCGGTGAAAAATTATGACCTAACGTGTACATAGGTATCAATGGTGTATAACCTGCTTCATCTCCGAAATCATATTGCATGACACCACGTGTAAGTTTAGGACAAGATGCCGGCTCTGCGGCAATAAATCTTGTGTTTCGTTCTCCACTGAAATTATGACGCAAAAATGGAAATGAAATACCGGAAAAATTACTTCCTCCACCAAAACATCCTATCACAATATCGGGGTATTCTCCAGCCATTGCCATTTGTTTTTCAGCCTCAAGACCTATCACAGTTTGGTGCAATGCCACATGATTAAGTACAGAGCCTAAAGCATATTTACAATTCGGCGTCGACATAGCAAGCTCAACAGCTTCCGATATCGCCGTTCCAAGCGAACCTTGATAATTAGGATGTTCGGTAATGATTTTACGACCAGCCTTTGTTGACATACTTGGAGATGCTATTACTTCGGCTCCATATGTCTGCATTATTGAACGCCGATAAGGCTTTTGATGATAAGAAACCTTTACCATATATACAGCCAGTTCTAATCCGAAATGTTTTGCAGCAAGTGACAATGCAGCTCCCCACTGTCCGGCACCGGTTTCTGTTGTAATATTGGTGACACCTTCTTGTTTGCAATAATATGCTTGAGGTATAGCAGAATTAAGTTTATGTGATCCTACCGGACTAACACTTTCATTCTTGAAATATATGTGTGCAGGGGTATCAAGCATTTTTTCAAGTCCATAAGCACGGACTAAAGGAGTCGGACGCCAAATTTTATACATATCGCGCACCTCTTCCGGTATTTCAATCCATGTATCGGTATCATTCAACTCCTGATTGGAAGCGGCTTTAGAAAACAACGGATATAAATCTTCAGCTTTTAATGGTTGTTTAGTTGCCGGACTCAATATTGGTCTTGGCTTATTTTTCATTTCAGCCATTACGTTATACCATGCTGTCGGTATTTCGCTTTCTTGTAGTAGAAATTTCTTTGATTCCATAATATTTATGTATATGTTTATATGTTATTTTGTAAATCTATGCACAAAAATAGAATATTTAATTCAAACGCGCAAACATATATATACATAAATATTTCAAAAAAGTTTATTTATTATTCATATTTTAAGATTTCAGATGGATTTTTATACATATACCGTAACATAAATACCACTGCAAGAACCAAAACAAAGAAAATAGTTAAAATTACAGGCAACATGCACAACCACCATGACGCTTCTACATGATAATAAAAGCGAGATAACCAAATTTCATTAATAAAATAATAATATAAAGGAACACAACCACACACTGCAATCATCAACATGAACATATATCGACGTAATTGTTCTCCAATCAACAAGCACACACCGGCTCCCAGCACTTTCTTGGTTGCAATTTCTTTTAAAGAATATTCTCCATTCATTATTATCATTCCACACAATCCCATCACACTTATTATAATTGCCACTAAAGCCAAAAGCGTAATACGATTGGTGGTAAGATTTTCATATCGATACGTTGACGTATATATTTCATCAAGATTTCGAAAAGTATGTTGATAGTTGCCATCTATTCTATCCAATATTTCTGTAAGTGATTTTTTTACTTCATTTACATCGCAACCGCTGCTTATTTTTACATTTACACAAGTAAGATTCTCATCTTCCACTACAAAAAATCCCATTGGCTCTATCTCCGACCTCAACGACTTAAAATTAACATCTTTACAAATACCTATTATTTCAAAGCCATCAAATCCATTGCCTGCACCAAAACGTTTACCCAATGCTATCTTATCGGAATACATTTTGTGAGCAGTTTCTTTGAAAATAACTGCAATAGTATCGGTTTCGTTAAATGTTCTTCCTTCCACCATATCAATACCCATCACATCCGGATAATTCCTCGAAACAGGTAACATTGTTGTTATCACACCATTCCACCCCCAACTTGTGTATTCATCTTGAGTCGTAAGAATTTTCAAACTTAATGCCACACCTTCAACCCCATCTATAGCACTCATTTGTTCATATAATGGTTTTGAATCGGGTATTGTATCTTTCATATATGCAAAAAGCAACTGTTCTTTATTGAAAGTTCCTCCACTCAACAAATATCTTTCCTGCAACAACATTGTATAGGAAATTGTGATTAAAGTTATCGAGCAAAATAATTGCAAAGTCAACAATACGTTTTGCATAAATTTTCCGGGACGAGATAGCCCAAACACAAATTAAGAAAGAGCTACTCACGCAGCCCTTTCTTAAAATTCATCACATTATGCTTTAGTGCTATAAACCTACGCTCACGCGCTACTATTATGAGAAAAGTACGAATATTATATGTAAATATCTTATGAAAAAACTATTTTCTGATTACTAAACATCGTATTTGTATATAAAGTTCAGTTTGAATGAAAAAAATTTCTACTTTTGCACAAAATTTTATTTTTACTTATGATTTCTACACGTAAAGGTTTATTGGCATTATCACCAATTGTCGTATTTCTTGTTTTCTATTTGGCTGTATCGGTTGCAGTGAATGATTTCTATAAAATGCCTATATCGGTAGCATTTATTATTGCTTCTATATGGGCAGTAATAACATCATCATCAAAAGAACCCTTAAAAGAGAAATTAAATATCTTTTCTCAAGGTGCAGCCAATCCTGACATATTATATATGATATGGATATTCATTCTTGCCGGAGCATTTGCTTCTTTGGCAAAAGAAATAGGAGCAATTGATGCTACCGTAAACCTTACTTTACAAATATTACCCCCTCAATTTCTCATACCGGGTATTTTTCTTGCTTCATGTTTTATATCATTATCAATAGGTACATCGGTGGGAACTATTGTTTCATTAACCCCTTTTGCCCTTCAACTGGCTGAAAGTACGGGACAAGATATTCCTTTTTTCGTGGCTGTGGTTATTGGCGGTTCCTTTTTCGGAGATAATCTTTCTTTTATTTCCGATACAACAATTGCAGCAACAAGAAGTCAAGGATGTAAAATGAATGATAAGTTTAAAGCAAATCTGTGGATTGCTCTACCTGCCTCTATTGCAGTTCTTATCGTTTACATAATAATGGGACAAACCGACACATACACCTCGATTGAATTAACAACAGCGTCTCCATATCTGGTAATCCCTTATCTGGTTGTTATCGGTCTTGCCTTAATGGGAATTAACGTCCTTGTAGTGCTTACTGCAGGTATAATTGCATCGATACTTGCAGCTTTGTGCCTCACAGATATTCATATACTTGACATGTGCAGTTATATGGGTAGTGGTATAACCGGTATGGGAGATCTTATTGTTGTTACCTTACTTGCAGCAGGTATGCTGGCAATGATAAAATACAACGGCGGTATCGACTTTCTTATAAAATGGCTAACCGGACATATCAACGGTACTCGAGGAGCACAATCGACAATTGCGCTACTGGTAAGTATTGTAAATGTATGTACAGCCAATAATACTATTGCAATAATCACGGTAGGAGAACTAAGCCGAAAAATTTCGGAACAATACCACCTTGACCCTCGTAAAGTGGCAAGTATTCTTGATACTTGTTCTTGCATTGTTCAATGCCTGATTCCATACGGGGCACAAGTACTTCTTGCAGCAGGACTGGCAAAAGTATCTCCGGCAGTATTCTTTCCACATCTTTATTATGCATGGGCATTAGCTATAATGGTTATATTATCCATTATATTCCGTTTCCCAAAATCACAACAATCATCTAAAGTTTAGTATCCTGTGAAATTATTTATTTAAATAGATTATTAACTCATGACATAAAAAAAGCAATACGTTATCCTCGTATTGCTTTTTTATCCGGATAGTACAGTTATAAGCCGGGTTATGTAAGTATTTCTATAAAAACACTCGTTTGTCATTTATCTGAACGTGATGTCACCATCACGCTTTAGCAGTCTACCCCTCAGCAATGGACGAGCAACCCTTAAATGCTGATATACTTGACCTTGCAACTCATAAGGTGTGCCACCATCATGTCACCATGACAGCCCGTGAGCTCTTACCTCACATTTTCACCCTTACCTTCCTAAAAAGAAGGCGGTTATTTTCTGTCACACTACTCTACCGTCACCGATAGCTTCCCGTTAAGA
>CAZTFX010000021.1:0-28824 GCA_964613095.1 uncultured Muribaculaceae bacterium
AAATATACAAATAATACACTGATTAACAATGGATTAATTTATAGAACCTCCCTTATGATATTAAGTAACCCCAACATCATTATAATAGAAAACACACTTCTCATAACTCGATAATGTTTTAATCTGTGATTATTTAATACTCAAAACTTCGCCATCCAAAGAGACATCAAATTGTTCAAATGCACCAAGAGTTTCGACTATTTCTTGAATAGTTTTTCCTTGTTCTATATTCAAATAAAGACGTAATCCTTTAGCTTTTTCCGATTCAAAAACAACTTTTATTTTATATATATCAGCTAATTCTGTTGTTATTGCTTCAAGTGTTACATTATCATAATTTAGAGCTTTTTCATTGATAATATTAACAGGCTCACCTCCTGCTATCACAATGTTTGGGGATTTTAATTGTTGCGTAATTTGTTCTGATTCGGCTTGTTCTTCATAACCTGTGACAAAATCAAACACACGAGGAACAAACGCAGCTACCATTACTATTGAACCTACAACCAATCCCACAAATATTGCTGCAATACGCATTAACGAAGACCAACGATTATCTAAAGGTAGAACCTTTTTGCGACCGGCTTTAAATCGAGACAATTCACTCTCAACATCAGGAATTTCCACATTTCCTATTGTATTTGCTTCCTTACATAAAACCGCAACATTATACATTTCAAGCAATTCTTCATCACCTTGAATCAATTTAAAATCCTCGGCAGTTAACGATTGCGGTGAGTCTATCACACGCATTATCAATTCTTCTCGCTTTTCTTCTCCTATAGTTTTCATATCTGTATGTTTTAATATTTATCTACTTTAAATTCTTCACGTAACATTCTCAGGGTTTTCACTACATGCTTATTTATCATCGAAACACTCACTTCCATCATCGAAGCTGTTTCTTTATAAGAAAGTCCCTTTTCAAAAATCAATCTTATTACCTGCCTCGCGTCAGGAGTAAGTTTCGAATCTAAAAATTGCATTACTTTATACAGCCTGCTATCATAGTCATGATTATAATCATTATTCAAGTCCCACTCTATTGGATAAAGCAGCTTGAAACGTTCTTGAACTTCATGTCGTGATATAATAGATATAGCTCGATTACGAACACACCTGAACAAGTAACCATCTATATTTTGAATATCATCTTTATTAGTGTTATCCAACAACTCAGTAAACACATCATTAATCAAATCACGACATTCTTCATCATCACGTAGCATGGTATATGCTAATCGATATAATATCGGATAGTTTTTTCGATATAATATTTCAAACTCTTGAGATGTCATTATTTCTGTTATTTATTTCTACTATAAAGACTCTTTCAAACAATAATCAATCACCACGTAAAGTGTAAAAAAACATTAAAACATAAACAAAAATGGTCGCACCATTATAAAGCACGACCATCTTGTTTTTGAAATATATCTTTAAAAATCAGATTATTTCTTAGAAAGTTTTTCTTTCAATGCTGCTAGTTCTTCGATATCACCTAGAGTGGTTTTTTCGATGCTTGCAGCAGCTGCAGCTTCTTCTGCTTTAGGTTCAGCCTTAGGAGCTTTCTTTGCAGCCTTCTTTACTTCAGCCTTAGCTTCATCTTCGAAAATGCGGCTGTGAGAAAGAATGATACGCTTAGCTTCCTTATTGAATTCGATAACCTTGAAGTTCAACTTTTCTTCAGCGACAGCTTGAGAACCGTCTTCCTTAACTAGATGCTTAGGAGTAGCAAAACCTTCAACTCCATAAGGAAGTGCGATTACAGCACCCTTGTCTAACAATTCGATGATAGTACCTTCGTGAACGCTACCTACTGTAAATACAGTTTCAAATACGTCCCATGGGTTTTCTTCCAATTGCTTGTGACCAAGGCTCAAGCGACGGTTTTCCTTATCGATTTCAAGAACTTGAACTTCGATATCTGAACCGATTTGAGTAAATTCTGATGGATGTTTAATTTTCTTTGTCCATGAAAGGTCGCTGATGTGGATAAGACCGTCTACGCCTTCTTCTAGTTCAACAAACACACCGAAGTTAGTGAAATTGCGTACCTTAGCAGTGTGCTTTGTTCCGATTGCATAAATTTCTTCAATCTTTTCCCATGGATCAGACTTAAGTTGCTTGATACCAAGAGACATCTTACGTTCGTCACGGTCAAGTGTAAGAACTACAGCTTCTACTTCGTCACCCACTTTCATAAAGTCTTGAGCAGAACGCAAGTGTTGTGACCATGACATTTCGCTTACGTGGATAAGACCTTCTACACCTGCAGCAATTTCTACAAATGCACCATAATCAGCCATAACCACTACTTTACCCTTAACTGTATCACCTACCTTAAGATCTGCGTCAAGAGCATCCCATGGATGTGGTTGAAGTTGCTTCAAACCTAGAGCAATACGCTTCTTTTCATCATCAAAATCAAGAATTACAACATTCAATTTTTGATCTAGAGAAACGATTTCTTCAGGATGATTTACGCGACCCCAAGAAAGGTCTGTAATGTGGATAAGACCATCTACGCCACCAAGGTCGATGAACACACCGTAAGAAGTGATATTCTTAACTGTTCCTTCAAGAACTTGACCTTTTTCAAGTTTAGCGATAATATCTTTCTTTTGTTGTTCAAGTTCAGCTTCGATAAGAGCCTTGTGAGAAACAACAACATTCTTAAATTCTTGGTTGATTTTAACTACCTTGAATTCCATTGTCTTGCCAACGAATACATCGTAATCACGGATTGGCTTAACATCAATTTGAGAACCTGGAAGGAATGCTTCGATACCGAATACATCAACAATCATACCACCCTTAGTGCGGCATTTGATATAACCCTTGATGATTTCATCAGCTTCAAGAGCAGCATTTACACGATCCCAGCTCTTAGCTGCGCGTGCCTTACGGTGAGAAAGAAGAAGTTGACCCTTCTTATCTTCTTGGTTTTCAATAAATACTTCAACTACGTCACCTACCTTTAGGTCCGGATTGTAGCGGAATTCGTTGAATGGAATAATACCGTCTGACTTGTAGCCAATGTTAACTACTACTTCACGCTTGTTAAGTGCAATAACAGTACCTTCGGTTACATCTTTGTCCTTAATAGTGTTCAAAGATTCGTCATAAGTTTTTACCAATTCTTCTTGGCTCTTTTCGCCAAATGTTTCGCCTTTTGCATAGGCTTCCCAATCGAAATCTTCGATTGGTGAATTTTTCAATTCGCTCATTTAAATAAGTTAATAAATTAGTTAATACTCTCTATCCGGCACTCGTCACCGGATTCGGATTGCAAAGTTACACATAATTTCCTATATAACAATCACTTTTACTTGATTATTTTTTCTTTTTTATCGATAGTAGGCTGTTTGTTACCACACTCACACTACTAAATGCCATAGCAGCACCGGCAATCATAGGATTCAGCAAAAAACCATTCACAGGATACAATACACCTGCAGCAATAGGAACGCCTATCAAATTATAAATAAATGCCCAGAACAGATTTTTATGAATAGTTCGAACAATACGTTCCGACAACCGTATAGCTTCCGGCACTTTTTGCAAATCATTCTTTACGATTGTAATTTTAGCTATATCAAGTGCTATATCACTACCACGCCCCATTGCTATTCCCATATCGGCTTGTGCCAGTGCGGCACTATCATTAATTCCATCTCCCACCATTGCAACACAATGCCCTTCTGCCTGCATTCGCTTGATAAAATCAGCCTTCCCTTGCGGTAAAACCGACGCTTCATAAAATTGAATCCCTGCTTGGCTAGCAACAGCTTCAGCCGTTGCACAATTGTCACCTGTAAGCATGTGAATAGTAACACCCATTTCATGTAACATTTTTACGGCATCAGCCGAAGTGGACTTTATTCGGTCTGTTATTGAAACAATACCTAAAGAACGAATATTATCGGATATCCAAATTACAGTCATAGCCGATTGTTCTAGTTCATTGGCTCTATATTCAAGATATTCTTCCAATTTTATATTGTTTCGTCGCAAAAATTTTGAATTTCCTACATAAAAGTGTTTTCCATCAACTATTCCGGAAACACCCTCCCCCTTAATATTTTCAAAATCATTAACTTCTATACATTTTGCTCCGATATGATTAAAGTGTCGAACTATAGCCTCTGCCAACGGATGTTCCGATTTTGATTCAAGACTATAAAGCGTATTTGCAACTAATTCCACATCGACGTTCTCCCCCATAACCACATCTACCACTTCGGGATGTCCTTCGGTTATAGTTCCGGTCTTATCTAAAACTACTACATCTATATTTCGAGCAATCTCAAGGCTTCTTGCGTCTTTAATTAAAATTCCTTGTTCTGCAGCTTGTCCGATTCCCACCATTATGGCTGTAGGAGTGGCAAGTCCTAACGCACATGGACACGCAATAATCACCACCGTAACAAATGCCAAAATACCATGAACGACACCATCATCTCCTCCCAAACAAATCCAAATTATCATTGAAAATAGGGCTATTGAAACTATTACCGGAACAAAAACACCAGCTATTTTGTCAACAATACGTTGTATAGGTGCTTTACTTCCTTGTGCTTCTTGAACCATCTTTATTATCATGGAAAGCATTGTATCCTTACCTACTTTTGTGGCTTTAAACATAAAATGACCTTTTTGATTGATTGTTCCGGCAAAAACATCACTTTTGGTTTCCTTTAATACAGCTACAGGTTCACCACTCAACATACTTTCATCCACAAAAGAACTTCCACTTATCACTTTCCCATCTACTGGTATTTTTTCTCCCGGACGTACCGAAATCGTATCTCCTACTTGTATCGCTTCTATTGCCACTTCGTGCATTGTTCCTGTTTCATCAACAAGCATAGCTGTTTTTGGAGCAAGTCCCATCAATTTCTTTATTGCAAGTGATGTGTTTCCCTTAGCTTTTTCTTCAAGCATTCTTCCCAGCATTATAAATGAAACAATCACACTTGAAGCTTCAAAATAAACATGAGGTTCAACACCTCTTTTTATCCAAAATTCAGGAAAAAACATATTGAAAAGGCTAAACAGATAGGCAACACCAATACTCAACGCAACAAGAGTATCCATACTGGCAGACTTTTGTTTCAATTGTTTCCATGCATTTATAAAGAAATTACGACCAAAATACAACACAACCGGAGTTGATAGAACTGCCATAATCTCATTTGAATACGGTAAATGCATAAACACCATTGATAGTAACACAATAGGAACTGATAAAATAATCGACCATATCGTATTTCGTTTCAACTCCTTATAATTGGCATTTTTATGAGCCTCAACCTCATCTTTGGCACTATCTATATCGGTAACAATTAATTGAAACCCCATATTCGCCACGACTTGTGCCAAATTTTCAGGAGATGTAATCGTAGCATCATATTTTAAGGAAACATTATTTGCCGCTAAATTCACCGAGCATTCGCACACACCGTTTTGCCTGCCCAAAACCTTATCGATACGCACAGCGCACGCAGCACATTTCATTCCCACAACAGGAAAAACCTGTGTTACTATATTATTGTTATTATTTTCTGTCATACATTTTTTCTCAAAAACAAACAAGTCCACCCTTTTGTTTCTTATTCTGTTTTTCCGTATTCGGTTACAGGGTCATTTGCCAAAATACTTGGGTCTGTTGTCATGTATCTATATACTGTTTGTTTCTTTAAATTTCGTTCATCTTGACGCACATCCCATAACAAATGAACATAAACATAATCGGTATGAACAGTATAAATAAGTTTTGTATGCTCACTTACCAATAATGAACGATATTCTAACGAATTACAACCGTTCAACAAAGGCTCCACTTTACCCAGATATGGATTTCCCATCAATAATGATGTATTCTTTATAATCTTAGCCCTCACCTCACGAGCCACATTAGAACCAAAAGACTCTCTACAATATTTAATAATATTTCTCAAATCACCCGAAGCCTCCGAATGTAATTTTATCCAAAGCCTTTTCATAACAAACTTTCTGTCATTGCTATAACTTCCTCTAAAGTATAACCTCGCCCTGCAATAGCATCGGCTTCGGTACGACGAAGTCTCTCTTTCACTTCCTCAAGTGAATAAGCACATGGTGATTTTATTCTGGCACGACGCATGCTTCGAAGCGTTTCAATGGCTTCTTTCATTAAATCATCATTATCCATTAAAGCATTCACTTCATTAAGCAATTCAGCTCTTAAATCAATCGTTGACATAATCTTACTTTTTATTTTATTACAAAGATAGCATTTTCATAGCATAAAACGTAATTTTTCTTACCTTTGCTTACATGAAACAATTTACACTGACAATCTTGACATTAATTCTCGGATTCACCCATTCTTGGGCAATAGATTATAAACGAGAATTTACACGCCATGGATATATAGATATCCAAACTCTTGATAGTACCATAGTTGTAGATATCAAATATTCCACTACCGATAATTTTATGGGTATCAACATGTACGGTAATTTACATAAAGCATTTCTTCGACCGGAAATTGCTAAAATGGTCGTTAAAGCTCAAAAACTGCTCAAAGCAAAAAATCAAGATTATTCATTAATCATTTATGATGCCGCACGTCCTTTCAGTGTACAAAAGTCAATGTATAAGAAAGTTCAAGGCACAAAATATCGCAGATACGTTGCAAATCCTTATAATGGAGGCGGTCATCACAACTTCGGATGTGCGGTAGATGTGTCTATTATGTACAAAGGAAAAGTCCTTGATATGGGTACAAGATTTGATGATTTCAGTACATTATCTCACATCGACAATGAAGAAACCAACCTAAAAAACGGAACGTTGAGTCGTGAAGCCTATAATAATCGTAAATTGTTACGTTCTGTTATGAAGCAAGTAGGATTTAATACTTATCGCAGAGAGTGGTGGCATTTCGACCATTATAACATCAAATATGCTCGTAAAAATTTTAAAGTACTGGATTTCTAACACCTGCTCAAGCCGGATCGACATTATAGTATAAGACAACCGATTTCATTCGGCTATCTACTGTAAGCATATTTTCATATATACGACGTAATATATTTTTCACTTTAGGCATAGAAGCCTCATTCTCCATTTTAAGTACAATCTGTCTAATATAATAATTCTGCACACGTGCCACCATAGGAGCTTCCGGACCCAATACACGATGACGGAAAACTTCCCTCAACATATTACTATAACGAACCGACATTTCTGTCAACACATTATCATCTCTATGTTTCAAATAAATATTTATTATTTTTGTGAATGGAGGGTAACCAAATCGTTCTCGTTCACCCAACTCATAACGATAAAAACCTAAATAATCGTGATTTTTCACAAAACCGATAACTGGATGTTTTACATCACTCGTTTGTATCACTACTCTGCCCTGCTTATTCTTACGACCTGCACGTCCACTCACCTGTTCCATCATGTCAAAAGCTCGTTCATCCGAACGAAAATCAGGGAAATTAATCATTGTATCGGCATTTAAAATACCAACTGTGCTGACTCCGGCAAAATCCAGTCCTTTTGTTACCATTTGAGTACCAACCAGAATATTCATTTTACGAGAAGAAAAATCTTCTATCAGTTTTTCATAGCTGTTTTTATTTCGGGTGGTATCAAGATCCATTCTGGCTATTTTATCATCAGAGAATACCGCTTCCACCTCATCTTCTATTCTTTCCGTACCATATCCCACTATTTCTATGGCAGGCATTTTGCAAGCGGGACACACTGACGGTAATTGCATTGTATAGCCACAATAATGACATGACAAAGAATTCACATGCTTGTGATAAGTGAGAGATACATCGCAATTTTCACATTTTGGAATCCATTCACACTGCTTGCAACGTACCATAGGAGCATAGCCACGCCTGTTTTGAAATAAAATAACTTGTTCTCCCAAGTCAAGACTTTTACGACAAAGTCCTATCAATCTTCCGGAAAACATACCTTTCATTTCTTTCTTTCGTCGAGCCTCGCGTGTATCAACCACTTCGACTTCGGGCATTTCAATGCCTTCATATCTCGTTAGTAACGACACAAGTCCATAACGCCCTAATTCCGCATTACGATACACCTCTACAGCAGGAGTTGCAGAACCAAGCAAAGTCTTTGCCACATGCATTTGAGCCAACATAATAGCTGCATTTCTTCCATTATAACGAGGAGCCGGGTCTTGCTGCTTATAACTTGAGTCATGTTCTTCATCTACTATAACCAATCCTAAATTGGCAAACGGTAGAAATACCGAAGAACGTACTCCTATTACGACACACGGTTCATTACTATTAAGTAACTTTTTCCATATATCAACTCGTTCATTATCCGAGAATTTTGAGTGATAAATTATAAGTTTATCACCAAATATCAATTGTAATCGTTGTGTTAATTGAGTTGTAAGAGCTATTTCAGGTACAAGATACAACACTTGACGACCATTTTTCAACACCTCATCAATAAGATGTACGTATATAGATGTTTTACCACTTGAAGTAACACCATGAAGCAATGTTATGCTTTTTTCCTTAAAAGATTCCCTGATTTCTTGGAAAGCACGCAATTGTTCATTGCTTAAACATGGTTTTTCCTGTACATGTACTACCCGATTGGCGAAACGATTAATTTCCTTTTTATATTGTTTAAATACACCTTTTGTAATAACAGCACTGAGTACAGCTTGCGAGACATCGGCACGTGCCAAAAGCTCATCTTTTTTTACCTCTCGCGGACTTCCACTCTGCAACCATCGAGATAAATCCAAATATGCCAACAATAACGACTCTTGTTTACTACTGCGATGTACCATATCAAAATAACGATGCAGCCCATCGTCATCACCATGTTCAAGATTAAGGGAAATACAGACCTCTGTTTTCGGGCGATAATTATTTACAACCTTTTCGGCAACATATACAGCGTCCTTTTCCAACATGTGACTTACCAAAGCCTCAACATTTTTGAAACCGGTAGCATTCGTTATCTCATTAAGCTGAACCTTTTCTCGAGAGCTTATCAAATCATATACAATTCGTTCGCGTTCAGTCAATCTAAATTCCTCGGTATCTTCATAATCCGGATTTACCGAAACAACTGTTTCACTTTCCACCTTTAATCCGGCAGGTACTGCAGCTTTAAAGACTTCGCCCTGTGAACAAAGATAATAATCGGAAATCCAAGACCAAAATTTCAATTGCGGATGTCGAAGTATGGGTGCCTCGTCCAATAACGACAGTATTTCTTTGACCGCATACTCCGTTGGCTCATTATGATGAACCATAACCACGATTGCTGTATAATATTTTTTACGACCAAACGGTACAAGTACACGGCTACCTATCTTCACGTCTCCCATAACATCGGGAATACGATAAGTAAAGGTACTGTACAACGGCAATGGTAATATTACATCAACAAATCGTGTCATTTCACTATGTATAAAGTCTATCTATAAAACAATAATGTAGAGACGGAGAAGTCTCCACCTCTACATCATAATATTTTCACTCATTAAAAGAAATAAGTACAAGTCACTTTCCAAGTGCGGTTCTTTGCTGTAAAATCATCCAATAATTTTGTTTTTACAGCATAACTCATGCCCCAGCAATAACTTACATTTACTTGTGCTTTACGCAAAATCTCACAACCTATACCGGTATTTACACCAAATTCTCCTCCCGGGAACTTTATAGCATCTATTCCACTGTGGGCTAATAAAAAAGAAAATTCAGGTCCCACAAATAATATAGGCATAAGAGTATTTTCAAATCCACCCAAATTTTTAAATTTAAATTTCAAATGAATTGGTATTTCAAGATAATGCAACATACAATTTTCTTTGCCGTATCCTTCTACAGCCCAAACAGGACGTTCTCCCAAATGTAATTTAGCACCTCGTTGAGTATATAGCAAAGAAGCATCGAATCCGAATCCTATTCCCGGCATCATCAGTTCTCCTGTAACACCCAAAGTTGCTCCAAAATTTTTATCTACCGCAAATAAATCTTGATCAAATTTTAAATTAGTCATATCGGCTCCTGCCACGATACCCCATCTACTGGAACTCTGTGCCCACGTTGTTCCTACGCCTAATACGGCAATGCACAACATTACTATTGATAATATTTTTTTCATCTTATTTTAATTATATCATTTTAAATCTTATGCAAATCTACCATATTTTATTGTAATCACAAAAAAAATCGGCATTTCCACCACCTACAATAGCTGTAAAGGTGAAAATGCCAATATTTTTAACTCGTTTTATTACTTGTTTAGAACAAATATGCTGCAGTCACAGTCCAATATCTATTTTTACCTTCAATTCCTGCCGCATCTACATCTTTAACCAAATCCAATGCCTTTGTGATACCAAAGCCATAGCTTGCGCCAATTTGTAAATGCTTAACCAATTCAACTCCCAAACCAACATTCCATGCAATATCACATTTCTTGCTTTTTACAAAATCCTTAATTTCGCTTTTGCCTGTCTTGAATGCAAAACTCGGACCTGTAAATATATAAGGAGTAATAACGTTTCCTACGATTGGCAAACCTATTTTATATTTTAAATTAACCGGAATTTCAATATAATCACGTTTCAATTTTGCCGTTTCTGTTTCTATAGCTTCACGGTGAACATACATTACAGAAGCGTCAAAACCCAAATTAATAACAGGTATTGTAAATTCTGCCATAAGACCACCGGTAAAACCTGCATGATTATCAGAATTTCCCAAATCCCCTAAAATATCTTCACTAAAATGCAAACTGTTTAATGCCACACCGGCTTTAACACCAAATCGGAAACCACCTGCCGATGCACTCACACTCATCAATACTACTGCTATTACAAATAGCGTTCTTTTAAAATTCTTCATAATATTTCTTTTTATTAATAATAATTAGTACAAATATAACAATTTTTCAGCAAATAACAAATTTACTTCTACATATAACAACAAATTAATTGTCAAAATTACTTATCTTTGCAATATTATGGATGAAACAATGAAATTACACATAGAAGAAGAGATTGTAAAAATGCTTAAAACTGTATTTGACCCGGAAATACCGGTTGATGTTTACAATCTCGGGCTTATTTATAATATAGATGTCCAAGATAGCGGTCATGTACGCATTGACATGACTCTTACAGCCCCTTCTTGCCCGGCTTCAGAATTCCTCATGGAAGATATTCGCATGAAAGTAGAAAGTGTGGAAGGTGTAAAAAGTCTTGATGTACAATTAGTTTTTGAGCCTGAGTGGGACAAAGACATGATGAGTGAAGAAGCAAAACTGGAACTTGGATTTCTTTAATCCACAATCGTTGATTATATCATGAGTAACAATAAACCTGTATATTTTCTTTCCGATTTTCATTTAGGTGCAACGTATCTTAAAAATCCTATTGAATCGGAAAAGCGTGTAGTTCGCTTTCTTGACAGTATAAAAGATAAAGCAGGTGAAATATATCTTATGGGTGATATTCTGGATTATTGGTATGAATACCGTCATGTAGTTCCCAAAGGTTACGTACGTTTTTTCGGCAAGCTCGCCGAACTTGCCGATAATGGAATCAAAATATATTGGTTCATAGGCAATCATGATATATGGATTTATGACTATCTCCCCAAAGAATTGGGTATTGAAATTATTGATGGAATACAAGAAAAAGAAATTCTTGGAAAACGTTTTTTCTTGAATCATGGCGATGCTGTGGGAAAACGAAAAGCATCATTCCTATTTATTCGATGGCTCTTTAGAAATAAAATATGCCAAACATTATACTCTATGTTACCCTCATGCATTACTATTCCATTTGCCCACAATTGGTCAAATCATAGCCGTGCTTCCGAAAATTGTAATGATACAATAAAGACAAACGAATATTTATCCAACATCATTAAATTCGCTAAAGAATATTCAACAACACATCCCGTAATAAATTATTTCGTATTCGGGCACTTACATATCATAGCCGATAAGCATATCACATCAAACACACGCTGCATTGTTTTAGGCGATTGGATTGATAAATTTTCATATGCTGTATTTGATGGAAACAATATGTCTGTAAAGATATTCGACAACCCTTAAATTAAAAATATGTTAACAAATCAAAACCACGTTTCACACAGCAAAATGACAGCAAAACAAAATATTTTCACTAAAAATAAAAATCAAATTAGCTCAAAACGCATAATTTAAAGTCAGAAACATTGACATTTTCCACAACGCAAAAATAATTTCACAAACATATCTTCTTGTTTTAACAAGTTTTAACCAATCTAAACCCACATTACTAAGTAACTAGGAATCAACACATTACAGCACACACTGTTTTACCAATAAAACATAAAGTACTGAAAACATATTTTAAAACATATTTTTTTATTTGACCCCTATTGAAATAAGGGTGTATATTTGTGCCATAAACCTAAAACAATCTTTTTTACCTTAAAAATTATTATACCTATTGAAGACCTAAAAAGCGACTTTGAGAAAAAGTCGCTTTTTAATTTTCATATAAACATGCTTTTTACTTATTTTGCAGAAAAAAGCCATTCAAATGACAAAATATGCAATAATAGTAGCAGGAGGTAAAGGAACTCGTTTTGGTAGCAACATTCCAAAACAATTCCTTCCATTAAATGGAATCCCTATACTTATGCACACCATAAGACGATTTACTCAATGCAACGCCCAAATAATAGTTGTTCTCCCCAAAAACCAAATGCAAGATTGGAATATTCTATGTAAAGAATATTCTTTCCCGATTCAACACACTATAGTAGAAGGAGGAACAACACGGTTTGGCTCAGTAAAAAATGCTTTAGCCGTTATTGAATCACAAGAAGGAGATATAATAGCTATACATGATGGAGTCCGTCCTCTTGTATCGGCAGAAATTATCAATGAAGCCTATGATACAGCTGCAATCAAAGGTTCGGCTATTCCGGCAATAGAAGTAACTGATACTATCAGACAAATAGACAGCAACGAAATAAAATCAAAATCTCTTTTGCGTTCTTCTTTAAGAGCAGTGCAAACACCACAAACGTTTAAAGCCTCCTTGCTTAAATCAGCTTATAATGTACCTTTTTCGGAAATGTTTACCGATGATGCTTCGGTCGTGGAAGCCTACGGACATCAAATTACCCTTACTCACGGAAGCTCATCCAACATTAAAATCACTCATTCAATAGATTTATTAATAGCTGAAGAACTTTTAAAAAATGAATGATATAGTACGTCTTGACATAAAATACTTAAAGGGAGTGGGTCCCAAACGTGCAGAATTACTGGCAAAAGAATTGGGTATCCATTCTTATTACGACTTGCTATATTATTTTCCTTTCAGATATATTGATAAAACCCAAATTCACAAAATAAGCGAAATATCCGGTGAAATGCCGTCAATTCAATTAAAAGGAAAATTCATTACTTTTGCTCAACAAGGAGAAGGTGTACGCAAACGACTTCACGCACTATTTGGGGATGGCTCCGGAACTATTGAAACAGTATGGTTTAATTCCGTCAAAAGAATAAAAGACTCACTTATTATTGGTAAAGAGTATATCATTTTCGGTAAACCTACATTATTTAATAATCGTTACAGCATTTCACATCCCGAAATAGAAGAATCCAAGCCGAATACCGAACCTAAAGGACTTCGAGGAATATATACTCTAACAGAAACAATGCGTAATCGGTCTATATCTTCAAGAACAATTCAACAACTTGAAGAAAACTTACTTTCGTCAATAAAAAAGATAGACGAAACTCTCCCCAAGCACATTCTTGACCGATATAAACTAATGGGATTGCACGAAGCATTGATAAACATTCACATGCCTCATTCCATTCACGATTTGCAACGAGCCCAACTACGACTGAAATTTGAAGAACTTTTTTTTCTCCAGTTAAACATTTTGCGCTTTGCTAAATCCCGAAACAGCAAAATAATAGGATTTAAATTCACCAAGATTGGAGATTATTTCAATAATTTTTATAACAATGTCCTCCCCTTTCCATTAACCAATGCACAAAAACGTGTGATAAAAGAAATTCGAAAAGACATGGGTAATGGACGACAAATGAATCGCTTATTACAAGGAGACGTCGGCAGTGGAAAAACATTGGTAGCAATAATGTCAATGCTCATTGCCCTTGATAATGGATATCAAGCGTGTATTATAGCTCCCACCGAGATACTTGCCACACAACATTATGCCACTATAAGTGAAATGTTTAGTAAAATCGATATAAATGTAAAACTTCTTACCGGTTCAACTAAAAAGTCGGAACGCGATACAATTCATTCAGAATTAATCAACGGAAAATTGAATATTCTGGTTGGTACTCATGCTGTACTTGAAGATTCTGTTAATTTCTGTAATCTCGGTATGGTGGTTATCGACGAACAACACAGATTCGGAGTAGCTCAACGAGCAAAGATGTGGCAAAAGAACACGACACCGCCCCACATTCTGGTTATGACAGCAACCCCGATACCACGAACTTTAGCCATGACCGTATATGGGGATTTGGACGTATCTGTTATAGATGAGTTACCTCCGGGCAGAAAACCGGTTACTACTGTTTTAAGATTCGACAACCAAAGACAGGCAGTATATAGATTCATTGGAGACCAATTAAAACTTGGTCGTCAAATATATATAGTATATCCTCTCATCCAAGAAAACGAAAAACTCGATTTAAAGAATCTTGAAGAAGGTTATGAAATTATTAAAGAGACTTTTCCTAGTTATAAAGTATGCTTCGTTCATGGAAAAATGCGTCCTGCCGAAAAAGATTATCAAATGCAGCAGTTTATACAGCATAAAGCAAATATACTTGTTGCCACAACAGTGATTGAAGTTGGGGTTAATGTTCCCAATGCCTCTGTTATGGTTATTGAAAATGCTGAACGATTCGGTCTCGCACAGTTGCACCAACTACGTGGACGTGTCGGGCGCGGCGCCGACCAGTCTTACTGCATTCTCATGTCACATCAGAAACTTAGTAAAGACACTAGACATAGACTTCACGTAATGACCGAAACAAATGATGGTTTCATTGTTGCCGAAGAGGATATGAAATTACGAGGACCAGGCGATATGGAAGGAACACAACAAAGCGGAATTGCATTTAACTTGAAAATAACAAATCTTGCACATGACGGACAAATTGTTCAAATAGCACGTGATGCAGCCTCAGAAATCCTTGATAAGGATTACTCTTTACAATTGCCTGAACATCAAATTATGGCAAAACATTTAATGTTTCTTTTCCAAAAACAAGCTAATTGGAGTCTGATAAGTTGAAACACAATTAATTATCAACATATTTTATAACGTTAATTAATTATAATAAACCCAGAAGCGCAACAAAACATAACACCTTAACGCACAAAAGATTAAGCGTCACGACTCATCATTTTCACACTTATTATCATAAATATTATTTTCTTTATATTTTTATATTCAAAATTTATTCTTTAACTTTGAAAAGTTTTAAACCTAATTAGAATCATGGAAAAAACCTTAGTTATACTTAAACCATCGGCAATGGGTCGAGGAATTGCAGGCGAAGTAATTACTAGATTCACCAACAAAGGTTTGGTGATTGCCGGAATAAAAATGATACAACTAACAGACGAAATACTTGATGAGCATTATGCGCATCTCGTTGAACGACCATTTTTCAATAGGATTAAAACTTCAATGAAAGCTCTTCCGGTTATAGTTATGTGCCTTGCAGGTAAAGAAGCCGTGCAAGTTGTGCGTACAATGACCGGAGTAACAAATGGTAGGAATGCTGCACCTGGCACGATAAGAGGAGATTTCAGTGTAAGCGGACAAGAAAACATCATTCACACATCCGATTCTGTAGAGAATGCAAAGATTGAGCTTGATCGTTTTTTTAAGCCTGAGGAAATATTTGATTATACCCCTGCCACAATAAATTTGCTTTATGCTTCCGATGAATTATAAAGCACAAAACTTAAATAGGTATAAAACTAAATGAACTTAAAAAGACTCATAACTATAGGATTTATTGCAGTTTCGGCAATTTGTATTCAACAAACTACTGAAGCTCAGAATTTACAATCAGTTTCCAGCCATAACAAGGCTCATGCACGTTTACTTGCACACCAATCAAAAGTGCAAGACCAAATATCACTGCAAGAGACTACCGATTTTGCAAATCAATGGCTGGAGGAAGAAGAACCCGAAATAGATATTTATACTGAAGGCTGGAACAGTAAATTAGTAAATCCATATGATCCTAATAAAGTTCCGGATACTAAGGTTATTGACGTAAGCAAATTCTGCATACCATGTCCGGGTAGAGTTACGTCAGCCTATGGATACCGTCCTCGTTTTCGTCGTATGCACAAAGGTATTGACCTAAAACTGCAAACAGGAGATACAGTATATGCAGCATTTAGCGGAAGAGTTCGTTTAACAAACTATGAACGTCGCGGATATGGTTATTACATTATATTACGTCACGAGAATGAATTAGAGACCGTTTATGGTCACTTATCTAAATTCCTCGTTACCGATGGTGAAGACGTAAAAGTTGGACAGCCTATTGCATTAGGAGGAAATACAGGTCGCAGTTTTGGTGCGCACCTTCATTTCGAAACTCGTTATATGGGTTATGCCATCAATCCTGCTGCAATTTTCGATTTTAAAAATAAAACCACACATACCGATACCTATACTTTCGATAAACGAACATTTAAGAAATCTCGTGATTACTCCCCTTCTTCTCGATATAAAGCAAGCAAGAACAACAAATACAAAGGCAAAGCAACATATAGAATCCGCAAAGGTGACAGTTTAGGTAAAATTGCACTTCGCCATGGTACAACTGTAACAAAACTATGCCGTTTAAATGGGTTGCGTAAAAATTCGACCTTAAAGGTAGGAAAAGTAATTAGAGTTAAATAAAATCTGTTTCATAATAATTTGGAAAGGCGATAAAGAGAAATCTTTACCGCCTTTTTCTTACAAATCCACCAAGTTTTTCAATTCTTGTGGACTTGGATTTTCTGCAACAATCTTTCCTGATTTGTCTAATAATAGAGCTTTCATTCCTCGACCAAGCTCATAACGAGAGTATAGTCTCGAATCAATACCATCTTGGTCATAAAATTGTGAACTAGCACTAAGTCCGTCATTCTTTAGAATCTCTTGATATACACCACGAGAATAATCAAAATTAACAGCAACATAATCAATTCCTTTCAATTGCTTAACAATACGATCATACTGCAAATTGGCTATTCGTGAATTCACATCCACAGAGGTCCAAAATGTAAGTAACACATATTTTCCTTTCAACTGCTGTATCTCCTTTTCACATATATCATTTTTTACAGTAAAATTAGGAGCCAAATAACCTATACGATCATCACTAGGATTTGACCCATACGCAGTTAAAAAAACAAGGAACAGACATGCAGTCACAACCTTTAAAAGTGTTTTCTTCATTCTTTCCGTTTTAATTCATAACTAAGGTGTTTTCAAGCGGTCTCTTCCGCTTACACCTGCGCCGATTTTCGGCTTTTACTTATTCAATTTCATAACTTCACATCAACAACGAATAAGTTTACGGCTGCAAAGATAATATAAAATATTCTTTTTCACAAGCACAGCTAAAGTTGCAAGTTCAACAACAAACTAAAAAGCAACACTTTAACAATCCTTAAACCCGCGCAGCATTTAACAGTTTAATAATATTTTAGTTTAAATGTTAAAGCTCCAATATACTAGGTATTTCTGTCATCTTTAAATGAGAAATAGGCACTTGATTTTAACATTTCTATCATAACTATTCAAATGTTAAATCCTGTCTTAATTCAACACCTTGTAGGATGTTCAAAAAAATATTATTAATTTTGGAGAAATTACAAAAAACTACGAAACAATGGAATCAAACGACCTTGAATTAATCCTTATTAATATTGCAGGGAATGACCGTCCCGGTCTTACTTCAGCTCTTACTGAAATATTAGGAAAACATGATGCTTCGATTTTAGATATAGGACAAGCTGACATACATCACACTTTATCACTTGGAATCTTATTTAAGACCACAAGTGAACGAAGTGGTTCAATCATGAAAGAGTTACTTTTCAAAGCAAATGAAATGAACGTTTCTATACGCTTTTCCCCCATTACAATAGAAGCATATAACGAATGGGTAAAACGACAAGGAAAACACCGTTGGATTATTACTATTTTAGGTCGAAGAATAACAGCTAGGCAGATTGCAGCTGTATCACGTATTGTAGCCGAACAAAATTTAAATATTGACGCAATTCAACGTCTTACAGGTCGTATGCCTTTACATGAAGGAGAAGAAGCGATGGATAAATCTTGTATAGAATTTTCTGTTCGTGGAACGCCTTGTGACAAAACAAAAATGCAAAAAGAACTTATGGAACTTGCCTCCGAACTTGAATTTGATGTTTCAATGCAAGAAGATAATATTTATCGCCGTAGCCGCCGACTTATATGCTTCGACATGGACTCAACTCTCATAGAAACCGAAGTCATAGACGAATTGGCGATACGCGCAGGCGTAGGAGACGAAGTAAAAGCTATTACAGAATCGGCTATGCGTGGCGAAATAGATTTTTGCGAAAGTTTTACCCGCCGAGTTTCCCTATTAAAAGGTCTTGATGCAAGTGTTATGAAAGACATCGCAGAGAATCTACCAATGTCAGAAGGTATTGAACGATTAATGACCGTACTAAAACGCACAGGTTATAAAATAGCTATTTTATCAGGCGGATTCACCTATTTTGGCAATTATCTTAAACAAAAATTTGGAATCGATTACGTATATGCAAATGAACTTGAAATCGAAAATGGAAAATTAACAGGTCGCTATGTAGGTGAAATTGTTGATGGAAAGCGAAAAGCCGAACTTCTTAGATTATTAGCTCAAGTTGAAAACGTAAATATTGCACAAACTATTGCAGTGGGTGATGGAGCTAACGATTTACCTATGTTATCAATAGCGGGACTTGGTATTGCATATCATGCTAAGCCTAAAGTCAAAGCCGGAGCAAAACAAAGTATTTCAACCATCGGAATTGACGGTGTGTTATATTTTATGGGATTTAAAGATTCTTTTATCACCGACAATACTTATGACGTCTACAACTAAGATGATTTAATTTATAGCTCAAAAACATGAAACGATTTATCGCATACTTTCTTTTTATAATTCTGTCAATCTCAACAGTGTATAGCCAATCTGTCGGGCTTGTGCTAAGCGGAGGTGGAGCCAAAGGGATTGCACACATTGGAGTAATACAAGCACTTGAAGATAACGATATACCTATTGATTATATAACTGGAACATCAATGGGAGCTATTGTTGGAGGTCTTTATGCTTCAGGATACACTCCTCAGGAAATGTTACAACTACTTATGTCTAAAGAATTTGCAAATTGGTCTACCGGTGTAATAAATCAAGATTTAACTTATTATTTTGATAAAAGCACACCGACTCCGGCTTTTTTCACTCTAAATTTTGCACTAAAAGACACAACCAAACAATCTTCAGGAATTCTTCCCTCAAGTTTTATTAACCCAATTCCCATGAACTTTGCATTCATGGAGCTATTTTCTGCATATACAGCACAATGTAATAGAAATTTCAATAATCTATACGTGCCATTTCGATGTATAGCCTCCGACGTTTTCAACAAACGAAAACTTGTGTGCAGTAGTGGTGATTTAGGTGACGCTATAAGAGCTTCGATGTCATTTCCCATAGTATTCAAACCCATTTATAAAGATGGACTTCCTCTTTTCGACGGTGGCATATATGACAATTTCCCGGTTGATGTAATGCGTAAAGATTTTGCACCGGAATTCATTATAGGTATTGATGTATCTTCTGCCAGTTCAAAAATCAATGTAAACAATTTAATTGACCAAGTAGAAGCCATGGTCATTCAAGATCATGGAGCAGTAATTCCTGACTCGCTTGGAGTGAGAATGAATCTAAATTTAAGTTCTTTCGGTTTACTTGATTTCAATAAAGCAAAAACAATATACGAAATAGGTTATAATCACACAATAGAACTTATTGATTCCATTAAAGGGCGCATAAACTCACGTATTTCAAAAGAATCCAGAGCGATTTCACGCAACTCATTTAAAAGTAAAACGCCCAAAATAGTTTTTGACAAAGTAAATGTAACAGGAACTAATAATAATATACAAAACGAATATATCGAAAAACTTTTCAAACACAAAGAAAGCACTAATTTCGATATTGAAGAAGCCAAAATCTCTTATTACCATGTCATTTCTTCTCAAAAAATTAAAGATTTGATACCTACTGCAATATATAATGATTCAACCGATAAATTTACATTAAATCTCAAAGCCACACCTAAAAACAATTATTATGTGGGGATTGGAGGGTATTTGACATCTTCAACCAACAGCATGATGTATCTAGGTACACGATATAGCACATTAAGCCTTAATTCTTTTGATGCCGGTATCAAAGTATGGTTAGGACAATCATATTATGCAGGAGAAACCGGAGCAAAAATTTCACTTCGCACAAGTTTCCCATCTTATGTAGGAATATCGGCAGTCGCGTCAAAACAAAAATTTTATGAAAGTGACATGTTATTTTATAGTGATGAACTACCAACGTTCATCATAAATTACGATAATCATGTAAAATTATCGTATGCAATGGCTATAGGTCGCAAAGCTAAGCTTGATTTCAGCATTGGATATGGAGCTTTAAAAGACTACTTTTACCAATCAAATGTTATGGATTTCACTTCGGCAAAACAAGATAAAGCCACATATAAACTAGGTCAAATCAGATTCGCAATAGAACGAAATTCATTAAATCATCCTCTATATCCTACAGGAGGTAGTAAATTAGCGTTAACCACAAGTGGATTAACAGGAAAATATATTTTCAGTCCGGCACCAAATAATGACATCAAAATCCCCCAAGAATCAAAAAATCTCACATGGGGACAAGTGGAGCTGGATTTAGAAAGCTATTTTCCAATGGGAAACCATTTCGTATTAGGCACAAAACTCAATACAGTTGCTTCATCAAAGAAACTTGTGGATAACTATACAGCAAATATCGTTCAGGCTCCGGCATTTTGCCCCACACCGGCAACAAAAAACTATTTCAACCCTGAGTTCAGAGCAAATTCTTATCTAGCGGGAGGTATTATTCCATTAATAAAGATTTCCGATAGTTTTCAATTTAGAACTGAATTCTATGCTTTTGCTCCTTTCCGCAAAATCATAGAAAACAATGAATTAAAAGCTGAATATGGTAAATGGTTCTACCATTTAAGCTATATGAGCGAAACTTCACTTGTTTATAATTTGTCATTTGCTTCATTCAGCATATACGGTAACTATTTAAGTTATCCTTCAAAAAATTGGAATTTCGGAGTCAGTTTCGGATTTCTCTTCACAGCCCCAAAATTCCTAAGATAATAAAAAAAAGAGCCAGCCCAGGCTCTTATCCTATTTCATGTTTTCCTTTTTCTTTAAAGTTTCAAGAAGCGTACGTTCTTCATGTGTAAGAATAAATGTTACAGGTATTCTATAACGGACATTAACCGGTTGACCATCTTTGCTTCCGGGTATGAACTTAGGCATACTTTGAATCAACCTCACAGCCTCTTTATCTAAAGCCTCATCTACCTTATTTTTTACACTAACATTCGTTATTTCACCAGTTTTAGAAACTACAAACTGTACCAAGACTGTACCTTCTAATCCTCTTTCTTTTGCCTGCTTAGGATAGTTTATGTTTTTACGCATAAAATCAATTAGAGCAGCTTGTCCACCGGGGAATTGAGGCATAACCACACTTTTGGATTGTGCCAATAAATTTACCGACAACATCAAACTAATTATTGTAATAAGAAGGACAGTTAGTCTTTTTATCATAATATTATTCTTATCCACCAAAATCATCATAATGAATACTTTCACGTTCCACACCCAAGCTATAAAGCATTTGGTTTACAGCATTACTCATAGGACCCGGACCACACATATAATATTCTATATCTTCAGGTGACTCATGGTCTTTTAAGTATGTTTCATACATAACCTGATGCACAAAACCCGGAGTATAAGCCACACCGGCAGAATCAGCGGCAGAATCGGGACGGTCAAGAGCAAGATGAAACTTAAAATTAGGGAACTCTTTCTCTATTTGTAAGAAATCATCCAAATAGAACACCTCATTAAGCGCACGCGCTCCATAGAAATAGTGCATTTTACGGTCAGTGGTATGAAGGGTCCTTGTCATGTGCATAATCTGAGCGCGAAGCGGAGCCATTCCGGCACCACCACCAACCCAAATCATTTCTTTTTTAGAATCAAATATGGGATGAAAATCACCATAAGGACCACTCATAATCACTTTATCACCCGGTTTCAAGGTGAAAATATAAGAAGAAGCTATACCAGGCATAACATCTTGAAAGCCCACTTGCGGTTTCGGTTTAAATGGAGGTGTTGCAATGCGCACGGTAAGCATAAAGCGATCACCTTCAGCAGGATAATTTGCCATAGAATAAGCGCGTACCGTTTCTTCTGTATTTTTACACTTCAATCCAAACAAACCATATTGTTCCCATGCAGGTAAATATTCTGCACCAATAGAGTCTTTATCTATATCTTTATCGTAATCCATTTCATAAGTTGGAATCTTAATTTGCGCATAAGAACCGGGGACGAAATTCATGTGTTCACCCTCAGGAAGTACTACAATAAATTCCTTTATGAATGTAGCTACATTTTTATTGGAAACCACCGTACATTCATATTCTTTAATCTCAAGCACGGAATCAGGTACCTCTATCGATAAATTATCTTTCACTTTTACCTGACAACCGAGCCGCCAACCGGATTGTTGTTCTTTTCGACTGAAATGTACCTGTTCGGTAGGTAATATTTCACCGCCCCCCTCGGTAACACGCACTCTGCACTGTGCACAACTACCTTTTCCTCCACATGCCGACGCCAAGAAAATCTTTTGTTCCGACAAACTTGTTAAAAGTGAACTACCTACTTTTACATCAAGCTCTTTTTTCCCATTTATATCAATTTTAGCTGTTCCACTCGGCACCAAATAATATTTTGCAACCAATAGTATTACAACCAATAAAAGCGTTACGATAAGAAAAATTACCGCACTAGATATAATTGTCATAGTTTGAACATCCATAATAAAATCTCCTTATAATTTAATACCCAAGAAACTCATGAAAGCAATCCCCATAAGTCCTGTAATAATAAATGCTATTCCTATTCCACGCAAAGGTTTGGGAATATTGGAATATGCCAATTTCTCTCTTATGGCAGCTATACCTACAATAGCAAGCAGCCACCCTATACCGGAACCTGCGCCATATACAGTAGCAGTCCAAGCCGAACCAAAATCTCGTTGTTGCATAAACAAACAACATCCCAAAATAGCGCAGTTTACAGCTATCAATGGTAAAAATATACCCAATGAAGCATATAACGATGGAGAAAATTTCTCCACAACCATTTCCACCAGTTGGGTCATTGACGCTATAACGGCAATAAACATTATCAAGGCAAGAAATGATAAATCAATATTAGCATACTCTGTCCCAAGCCATTTCAGTGCTCCGGGCTGTAATACATAAGTATCAAGCAAATAATTTACCGGAAGTGATACAACTAGCATAAACGTTACCGCAATCCCTAATCCAAAAGCTGTTTTCACATTCTTGGAAACCGCAAGAAATGAACACATACCCAAGAAATAGGCAAATATCATATTATCAATAAATATTGAACGTATAAACAGATTCAAATTTTCCATTTCTTAATAATTTAAATGTTTTACTTTTCTTGCAAATCCTTGTCATGAGAACGTTGAGCCCAAATAATACAAGCTACTGTAATAAGAGCCATTGGGGGTAAAATCATAAGACCATTATCCATATAACCCATATCATAAAATGCTTGTGGTATTATTTTATATCCCATTATCGAACCGCTGCCCAACAATTCCCTAAAAAAGCCCACAATGACAAGAATTATTGCATAGCCTATACCATTCCCTACACCATCAAGAAAAGCCGGCCAAGGCTTATTACTTAAAGCAAAAGCCTCTAGACGCCCCATCAAAATACAGTTTGTAATAATCAAACCAATAAATACCGACAGAGCCTTACTTACTTCATACGTATAAGCTTTCAATATTTGATCCACGATAATGACCAGTGCAGCGACAACTACGAGTTGTACTATAATACGAATGTTATTGGGTATCGTATTTCTTATAAGTGAAATTATTACATTGGAAAAAGCCAATACAGCCGTCACTGAAATACCCATAACGATAGCCGGTTCAAGTTTCGCCGTAACGGCAAGCACTGAACAAATACCCAAAATTTGAACTACAACCGGATTATTTTTTGAGAAAGGATTAAATAAAACTCCTTTATTTTTTTTCGACAACATAAGTCCTATTTTTTTGAATATTCTTTTTGTAAATTCTTCAAGAACGCACTATAATCAACGAGACAATCAGCCAGCATGGATTGAACCCCTTTACTTGTAATTGTTCCGCCCGAAATGGCATTCACGTAATCAGCTCCATCGGTTGGTTTTTGCCCCGATTTCATTACATCAATTGAACGAAATTCACCATTTTTATATAATTTTTTTCCTTCAAATTGAGCCTGAAACGGTTTTGTAGAGATTTCTGCACCAAGTCCCGGAGTCTCGCCGGAATGAGAAAAATAAGCTCCATAAACAGAGTCACCATCCTCATCAACTGCTACATAGCCCCATACAGGTCCCCATAATCCTGCACCATAAACAGGAAGAATATATTTCACATCACCAGTGGCAAGATGACAAACAAATACCGGTAATTGACGTTCTTCCACTGGCTTTTTAATCTCACTTGCCATATTAATAGAAAAAGCATCACCGGTAATCCTTTCACCTTTATTGTTTACAAGATAACTTTCAGTAATATATTTGTTATAAGTTTCTTTAACGTTGCTGTCTTGTGCAGTAATATGTACGGCACTAAGAATTTGTTGACGCTTATCATTTGCTATATTTTCATCTTGCTTAGGTTTCAAAGCCATATATGTAACAGCAAGCACTACACCCACAATCACAACCATGATTACGGAGTAAAATATCGTATATGTATTACTTTGTTTATCCATAGCCTTATTTCACTTTAGAACGATTAAGACGACGACGAATATTTGATTGAACTATACAATAGTCGATTAACGGTGCAAATGTATTCATCAACAGTACAGCAAGCATTGCTCCTTCCGGGTACCCCCCATTATACACGCGTATCAATATTGCAAATACCCCGACAAGAAATCCATATATAAATTTACCTGTCTCGGTTCTTGCACCCGTTACCGGATCGGTTGCCATAAACACTGCAGCAAACGCAAAACCGCCATAACAAATATGCTCTGTTGCAGTCAGCATTGATGCCGGATAAAGCGGTGTTGCAAACATATTACATACAGTACCCATTACAAACCCTCCGGCAAAAACCGATAGCATAACCTTCCATGACGCAATACCGGTATATAGAAGTATTAAACCACCTATTAAAATACACAAAGTTGAAACCTCTCCAACCGAACCTGGAATCAATCCAACAAATGAGTCCCATAAAGTTATAGGTTCTCCTACCACATTTGTGAGACTTAACTGATTTCCTGTTGCTGTTGCAATTTGTCCTAAAGGTGTAGCACCGGTGAAACCATCGACAACAGCACCTTTACCTATCCCTAATATCGGCTCTGTTGCCACAAATACTGCATCTCCCGACATCTTTGACGGATAACCGAAGAACAACACAGCACGGGCAACCAATGCCACATTCCAAATGTTCATACCGGTTCCGCCAAACACTTCCTTGGCAAATATTACCGCAAACGCAGTAGCTACGGCAATCATCCACACCGGTGTGTTTATAGGACATATCATCGGTATCAATATTCCACTCACAAGAAATCCTTCCTGTATCTCATGCCCTCTTATCTGCGCTGAGATAAACTCGATTCCCAGCCCTACTGCATACGACACTACTATAGAAGGAAGCATAGCTACCAATCCGTACACGAATTTATCCAAGAAAGAGGTCTCCACTCCAATCGCAAGATAATGCTGGTATCCTACATTGTACATACCGAACAATAAAGCCGGAATCAATGCTATAACAACTATAATCATAGTGCGTTTAAGGTCTATACTATCATGCACATGTACACCTGTTTTCCTTACTGTATCCGGAGTAAATAAAAACGTTTCAAACCCTTCAAATACCGATTGAAATTTTGCATATTTTCCTCCCGGCATGAAATTAGGTTTTATATTATCTATATATTTTTTTAGTTTTTTCATTTTTCAATAAAGAATAAACGTTATTCCATTTCTTTGCGAAGTTTATCCAATCCCTCGCGTACTATTTGTTGTAACTCCAGTTTCGAAGTATCGGCAAATTCACACAAAGCAAAATCTTCGGGAGCCACTTCATATATACCTAATTGTTCCATTTTGTCTATATCGAATGCAATAATAGATTTTATCAGGAACTCGGCATAAATGTCCATAGGCAACATGCGATCATATTCACCCGCCATCACTATAGCTCGTTCTCCTCCATTCAATTTAGAGTCTAATTTAACCCGCTTTTTAGGACATAACCAAGAGAAGAAACTACGATACACACTATATTTTTTAGTACTTAAAGAAGCCCATCCCATAAATTCACCCGGCTTACTCAATTTTTCCATTACAGTAACATGCCTATAAGGGAATCTTAAGAAATCTTCAATATTGGAGGAATATCCGGTAAGAACATTCCCATTTATAATTTTTTTATTGTTGGTTAACGACAAATTAGCGGCTAACACCGATGATAAAGAAGCGCCAATTGTACACCCCACATATTGAGGTGTAAGCACTTCACTGCCTGTTACAGCTACTATAGTATCATATGGAACCTGCCCTGTGGTAAATAATTCACCTATTCGAGCAACAGTGACCAAATCCATGGTCCACACAACCTCGCCTTTATTTACAGGCTTTATATTTGCAATTTGTACTCCCACATTTCCAGCCGGGTGCGGTCCCACAAAGAGATTCTCCTCTACACCTTTTAAATCAAGATTATTTTCATCTTTTACTCCCACATACACATTACCGTCGGTAAGAGAAGATAAAACATCAACCCCTTTTTGAATGTATTGTTCTTTTCCTTTTAATACCACAGCAAAATCAGGTGCTAAAGGAGCCGAATCAAAAGCCGTTACAAATACATCACGCGGTGTTATTTCAGGATTAGGCACAATTACATAAGGACGTTGTTGCATACATGCCCACAAGCCACTCTCAAGAAGCACCGATTTTACATCTCCACTTATATCAAACTTCTTGACCGAGTCATCATTTACTTTTTTTTCTATTATTATAGCCTCAACCTTACGTCGTTCTCCTCTTCTTATTTCCTTTATAATTCCGGAAACAGGAGCAGTTACAGCAATGTCGGCAAACTGGCGGTCATGATATAACTTATCACCTTGTTTCACGACATCACCCTCTCTCACGTCCATGCGAGGTGTTATACCATGAAAATCATCCGGAATTACAGCAACAATTCCGCTATCAATCATAGTAACAATGTCGGTATTTACTCCACCCACAAGAGGTAAATCATAACCTTTTTTAATATTTATAACAGCCATTTCTTTATTTTTTCAAAATGTATTACAAAAGTACAAAAAATCACACACATATATTAAATATAAAATATAACTAAAGTTAAACCGACTAAGTTTTATTATTCTAGCATTAAAACATAACAAACCACATAATCCGCCTTAAATCACATTAAAAATTAAAAAAAATGAAATAATACAACGAAAAAAGAACCCCTGAAGTTGTAGCATTAAAAATTTTATAATACATTTGCGAGTAGTTTTGTATTTAGGATTGTCACATTTATGAGAAAAGTATATTTCCTATGATAATTATACAAACTATGTTGCATAAACTATGAGAACGGCAGAAAAGTAAACTTCTGTCGCTTTTATCGTGCAAAACAGAAATTAATTAACTAACAATAAGTAATTATCAACAAAAACAAACAATTTTTTAACATTTTTATTTATTTAAATTATGGAAGCTCAAAAAAAGAGTGCCGCAAAGGCAAAAAATGCTAAGAAGGGTGGATTCAACGCATTCGTTGTACTTCTTCTAAGTTTCGCAATTTCAGTATGTTTCTACATGTTTGTACTTGGTGATCCAAGTCACTTTGATGAAGCAGGTCACCCAGTTGACCTTCTAGGTACAATTCACGAAGGTGGTTTCGTGGTTCCTATTATCCAAGGTCTTTTGGTTTTGGTTGTGATACTTTCTGTAGAACGTCTTATCGCACTTAACAAAGCTAAAGGAGCTAAGTCTGTTGACAAATTCGTTAAAGAACTTAAGGCTGCTCTAGAAGCTGACAAAGTAGAAGAAGCTAAGGCTATCTGTGCTAAGCAAGGTGGTTCAATCGGTAATGCAGTTCTTGCAGGTGTTGAAGCTTATGCTGCTATGGCAAAAGAAACAACTCTTAAGAAAGAAAACCGTATTGCTGCTATCCGCAACTCTCTTGACGAAGCAATCAATATGGAAATGCCTACTTTGCAACAAAACATGCCACTTATCTTCACCAACACTACTC
>CAZTFX010000022.1:0-28822 GCA_964613095.1 uncultured Muribaculaceae bacterium
AATGTGGCTGAAAAAGCCGGAGTGTCGGTAAAAATGTTCCCCGCAAAAGGTGCATTGCTTGTTTATGGTCACCGTGTGAACAATATGGTGATAAATCGTTGTCGTAAACCTGCCGATGCCGATATTTTAGTGCCGGGTGACACAATTTGCGTAATAGGAACCACATCTACGCGCGTCCCTTTTGAAGAAGTGGATGATATGCGTGTAACCAAAGAAGAAGTGGATGTGCTTATGCGTGAGGGTGAAATGCTTGCTCCTTCACTTGCAACTACTCGCATTCTTCGAGCTTATGCGGGGGTGCGTCCATTGGTCGCAGCCGATAATGACCCTTCCGGTCGCAGTATCAGTCGTGGTATTGTGTGTCTTGATCATGAGAAACGTGACGGATTGGCTGGATTCATAACCATTACCGGCGGTAAATTAATGACTTATCGTTTGATGGCTGAATGGGCAACCGATCTTGCATGTAAGAAGTTGGGAAATACAGTCCAATGTAGCACTGCTGTAGATTGTTTGCCGGGTTCTACAGGTAACTCGGAGTCGGAATACGCAGGAAAGACTGCTAATAAGGCTGCTCAATATCGACATGGTACATTTGCCGATAAAATCTCAACACATAATCGTTATGATGATTCATTGGTTTGTGAATGTGAAGGTGTAACGGTTGGTGAAATAAATTATGCAATAGATAATCTACATGTAAAAAAATTAGTAAATTTGCGTAGAAGAACCCGTGTGGGTATGGGAACTTGCCAAGGAGGACTTTGTGCATGCCGTGCCGCAGGACTTATGACAAAAGCTCATAAGTGTGCCGATAAAGCAAAGGATGATATGGCGGATTTCATACAAGAACGATGGAAGGGCATGAATCCTATTGCGTGGGGTGATACCATGAATGAGGTGCAGTTTATGTCGTGGATTTACGAAGGCGTGTGTGGATTGAGTAAAAAAATAAACCATAAAACTGAAGAATCGCAATGAAATTTGATACTATTATAATAGGTGGCGGATTAAGCGGACTTGCTTGTGGTATCAGTCTTGCCGAACATGGTAAGCGTTGTGCCATTATTTCTAGCGGACAAGGGGCATTGCATTTTTTTAGTGGTTCGTTAGATTTATTGGGATATGATGAAGAAAAGGAGGTGAAAAATCCTCTTGAAGCATTGGTTTCGTTACATTCGGAACATCCCTATTCTCTTGTGGGTGTGGAAAATTTAAAAGCTATTTCGGCACAAGTCCCGGATTTCTTGAAAAAAGTGGGAGCTAATGTAATTGGTAATAATGCCGAAAATCATTATAGACTTACCCCGATAGGTAATTTGCGACCAACATGGCTTACGTTAGATGAATATTTCACGATTGAAGATGCAGAGTCATTGAAGAGCAAAAAAGTCTTGTTGCTTAACATCGCAGGATTTCTTGATATGCCGGTGAAGTTTGTTGCAACCGGTCTTGAAAAATTAGGTGTTTCATGTGAGATATCTGAAATTTCATTACCAGAGCTTGATAACAGACGTGAGAATGCAAGCGAAATGCGTTCGGTTAATATCGCTAAGGTCATTGAGACTGTAGGTGTTGAGAAAGTAGCTGAAAAAATCAACAATAAGTATAAAAATCATGATATAGTGCTTGTTCCTGCTGTTTTCGGATGGAATGGCAATGAACAAGTTGAAAAATTGCAACAATTGACCGATTGTAAAATTAAATTGGTCGCTACATTACCGCCATCGACTCCGGGTGTGCGTTTGCAAGGTCTTTTATGCAAATATTTCCAGTCTTTAGGTGGAACAATATTATCGGGTGATACAGTAGAAAGTGGTCTTATAGAAAACGGAAAACTTCAATGGGTAACAACTCATAATCTTGAAGATGAGAGATTAACAGCCGATAATTTTGTGCTTGCAACCGGAAACTTCTTTAGTCATGGTATTGCCGGAGCTCCAAATAAAGTGTATGAACCGATTTTCGGTTTGGATGTAAATGCTAAAACCAATAGAGGCGAATGGTATAAAGAACAATTCTTTGAAGAACAACCATATATGCGTTTTGGTGTAGCAACCGATTCTACATTCAAAGTACGCAAGGACGGTAAGATTGTTGAAAATATGTATGTGGCAGGTTCTGTATTAAGCGGAGCCAATCAGATAAAAGAAGCCTGTATGGGTGGCGTGTCGATAATCACAGGTCTGCATGTAGCTGGATTAATTAATAAGTTATAACGATGAAAAAGGAACAATACAGCATAAGCAAAGATAATTTTGAACAGTGCTTGAAATGTACTGTTTGTACGGTCTATTGTCCTGTTTCATCGGTAAATCCGTTGTATCCTGGACCTAAACAGGCAGGACCTGATGGTGAACGAATGCGTTTGAAAGATAAAGCATTTTTTGATGAAACGCTTAAAATGTGCTTGAACTGCAAGCGTTGTGAAGTCGCATGTCCGTCGGGAGTAAAAATAGGTGATATTATCCAGCGTGCACGCATGGAGTATGGACCTAAAAAAGTTAAGTTCCGAGACATGATGTTAGCCAATACCGATTTTGTGGGTACTATGGCAAGCCTTGTGGCTCCTGTTGCCAATTTTGCATTGGGAATGAAGCCTGTTAAACTGGTGATGGATAAAGTTATGGCAATAGATCATCATCGCACATTCCCTAAATATTCCGGACTGAAATTTGAGACTTGGTATAAGCGTAAAGCGGCAGCAAGTCAATCACAATATAAAAATCAGGTAAGTTATTTCCATGGATGTTATGTAAATTATAACTATCCTAAGTTGGGACAAGACTTGGTGAAAGTTATGAATGCGTTAGGATACGGCGTAAATCTGCTTGAAAAGGAAAAATGTTGCGGTGTGGCTTTAATGTCCAATGGCTTGACTGCACAAGCCACCAAGCAGGCAAAACAAAACATGGAATCAATAAGAAAGGCAGGTAACATGGTGTTAACTACATCATCTACTTGTACTTTCACTATGCGTGATGAATATCCTCACCTTCTTGAAGTGAAAAATGATGATGTGAGAGATAATATTACACTCGCAACTCGTTTTATTTATAGGTTGATAGAAGACGGTAAAGTGAAAATTGCATTCCGTAAGGATTATAAAGCACGTATTGCGTATCAAACTGCATGTCACATGGAAAAAATGGGTTGGAAAATTTACTCAATCTCATTATTGAAGATGATTCCCGGAGTGGATTTGGTAGAATTGGATTCGCAATGCTGTGGAATAGGCGGAACTTACGGTTTCAAGAAGGAAAATTATGAAACTTCACAGAAAATAGGTTCATCTCTGTTCAAACAGATAGAAGAATCGGGAGTTGATTTTGTAGCAACCGATTGTGAAACATGTAAATGGCAGGTGGAAATGAGTACAAGCAAGAGTGTCATGAATCCTATTTCGGTACTTGCCGATGCCATAGATGTAGAAGAAACCATAAAATTGAATAATAAATAACTTTATCATGGGAAAAGAATCGATATACGGCTCAATGAGCCCTGAAACAGTAAAAAAATTCAAATCATGGCAAATGCGAACTATCGTAGTGTCAATGATTGGTTATGCGATTTTCTATTTTGTGAGAAAGAACTTCTCAATCGCAATGCCGGGTTTAACAGCCGAATTTGGAATATCTAATACCAGTTTCGGTATTGTAATTGCCATTGGGTCAATTGTGTATGGTTTATCACGATTTATCAATGGCTTTATTGTTGATAAATATAGTTCTAAGGCTATCATGGCACTTGGATTGTTGCTTTGTGCCGTATCCAATCTTGCATTTGGTTTCGGGTATGATTTGAGTTATGCCATAACAGGTGTGAGTGAGGGTCCTCAAGTGGTAAACATGCTTATCATGATAATGGGTGTGACTATTGTGCTTAACCAATATTTCCAAGGTTTCGGTTATCCGCCGTGTGCGCGTTTGTTACCGCAGTGGATTCACCCGTCGGAACTTGCCACTAAAATGTCGATTTGGAACACGTCTCACTCAATAGGGGCTTCTCTTGCAGTAGTAGTGTGTGGTTATATAATGGGGCATTTGGGAACCGATATGAGTAACAACCCCGATGTGATTGCAGCAATTGCAGCCAACTTGAATGTTGACCCTTCAACAACCGAAGGACTTAATAAAGTTCTTCAATATGCTCAACACGTAGGTGCATGGAAATGGTGTTTCTGGATGCCTGCCGGTCTTGCGGTGCTTGGTGCTATATGGTTATATGTGGGTTTGAAAGATGATCCTAAATCGGTGGGGTTACCCGATCTTCCTGATACTAAGACAAGCAAAGATACCGAAGGCAAGGATAAAGTTTCGCAATCGGCATTCTTAAAGCACATGGTTTGGAAAAACCGTTGGGTGTGGACACTTGCTATTGCCAATGTATTTGTGTACGTGTTGCGTATGGGTGTTTTGGACTGGGGTCCTAAATTCTTAACCGAAGATCGCGGAATGAATATAAAAAGTGCAGCGTGGGTTGTTGCAATATTTGAAATCACAGCAATTGTGGGTACAATTGTTGCAGGTTGGGCAACCGATAAGATTTTCAAGGGAAAGGCTCACCGTATGTGCTTGATTTGTATGATAGGATCAGTTGTGTTCTTGGGTGCATTTGCATTACTTCCTCATGTACATATAGCTATTTCTACAACATTCTTGGCAATGGGTGGATTCTTTATATACGGTCCTCAAGCGTTGATTGGTATTGCATCGGCAAATCAAGCAACTAAGGAGGCTTCGGCAACAGCTAACGGACTTGCCGGAGTATTGGGATATTTAGGTTCAGCTCTTTCTGCTATAGGTATTGGTCTTATTGCCGATAACTTCGGTTGGGATTGGGTGTTTGTTACATTCATCGTAGTAGGACTTGTGGGAGCTGTTGTATTCTTGACTATGTGGCAGGCGCCGCGCGACGGTTATAAACGTTCACTTGAAATTAAAAAATAAGAACATGGCAGAATTTGATAAATATATGTCGCCTATGAGTGAAGACAAGTTGATGGAGGCTTGTACCCGAATCAAGCATGTCGCACTTGATATGGACGGAACTATCTACATGGGATCCACGTTGTTTCCATTTACTAAGAATTTCTTGAAGAAACTTTCTGATAATGGAATAGGCTATTCGTTCTTGACAAATAATCCAACCAAAAGTATTCCCGATTATTTGAAGAAACTGCACGGACTTGGTATTGATGCAACTCCGGAGGAAGTCTATACAACGGCTGTGGCGACTATTGATTATATAAAGCAAAATCATCCTGAAGCAAAACGATTGTTTGTGCTTGGTACGCCAAGTATGATTAAGGAATTTGAAGAAGCAGGTTTTGAAATGGCTGCCGATGACCCTGCCGATCGTCCCGATATTCTGGTCGTAGCGTTTGACATGACATTATGCTATACTCGTCTATGTCGTGCTGCATGGTGGGCATCTCAGGGAGTAAAATATATCGCAACCAATCCCGATCTCGTGTGTCCTACCGATCAGGAAGTAGTGCTTGTGGATTGTGGCTCTATGTGTAAATGTATTGAATATGCAACAGGTCGTGAACCTGATATAGTGATAGGAAAACCTAATCCCGATATGCTTAAATGTATTCAAACAAAATACGGCATGGCGCCCGATGAAGTGGCTATGTGTGGTGACCGTATTTACACCGATGTTGCAACTGCTCAAAATGCAGGCTCGCTTGGGGTACTGGTGTTATCGGGAGAAACTACACTTGAAACTGCTGTCAATTCCAATCCCCAACCCGATATTACAGCGTTGAATATTGAGGAATTTGGCAGATTATTGCTTAAAGCCAGAGGAATTGAATATTAGAGCCGAGAGAGTGAAAACTTTTGCGAAAATTGAAAATAATTTAATCGAGATAGATATTTTTTTACTAACCGTTTAAAAAGAGCGAAAAAACTATTTTTAAACATTAAAAATTTAAATGACATGAAAAAAACTTTAGCATTTTTACTAGGTCTAGCGATAGCTACTCCTATGTTTGCAAGTGAAGTGGCTGAACCGGAAGCTAATCCGGCTCCACAAAACAATGTAGAAGCTATTTTAGCTAAACTTCCTGTAAAGGTTTCTGGTTATCTACAAACCGGTTGGAACTGGACTGACAATGGAAAGTCTTCATCATCTTCTTTCCAAGCAAAACGTCTACGTCTTATGATTGACGGTAAGGTTTCAAGCAACATCGCATTCCGTCTACAAGTTGAAGCATTCAATGGTATCGCTGGTTCAACTAACGGTAACGGACAAAAGAATCTTCAAGTAATGGACGCATTTGCTACTTGGTCTATCAAACCTTCATTCAAACTACGTGCAGGTCAATTCTACACTCCAATGGGATTTGAAAACTATGACATTTCTCCTGCAACATTGGAAACAGTTGACTTCTCTAACATTTGCTACCGTATGGCGTGCCGTAACGCAATTGGTTACGATTTCGTTGACTATGGTCGTGATCTAGGTGTTATGATTCTTGGTGATGTTCTTCCATCAGAAGAAGGTTTCAACTATTTATCTTATAACGTAGTTCTTTCTAACGGTTCTCTTCCTTGCAAAGATGATAACAACAAGTCAAAAGACCTTATCGGAGCAATCACAGTTCGTCCTATCAAGCATTTGATGATTAAGGGTGCTTACAACTGGGGAGAATATTCAAATGCTAATGGTAAGTATCTTCCAATGAACCGTTTCATCGTTGGTGCATGGTATAACAACCCAACAGGTCTTGATCTACGTGCTGAATATGGTATGATTAAGAGTGATGAAGGTAATGTAGATGAAAAGGGTGCTTATGTATTGGCTGGATGGCATGCAGGTAAATGGTTGCCGGTAGTACGTTGGGATATGTACAAAGATGATAAGAATAAAACTACAACTAACAACTACAACCGTATTTTAGCAGGTCTTTCTTACGAAGTATGTAAGAACTTTAAGCTACAAGCTAACTACAACCATTCATTCTATAATAAGGATGTAGAAGCTGCTAATGGTATTGATGGTGCAGATCAAATCCAAATCATGGGTATTTTCAAATTCTAATTAACAAAATAATATTATTAACTTAAAACTAACACATTATGAAAAAGTTATTATTGGCTCTTTCAGCTCTAATGCTTGCTGTTGGCGTTAATGCTCAACACATAGGAACTGAATACAGATTGAAAAAAGTTATTGAAGTACCGGGTCGTCAAGGTATTGCTGCCGATAAGGATTACTTCTATGTATCTGACACTCGTGGTCTATACAAGTATGACAAAAATTGGAATCTTGTAAAGAAGAGAGTACAAACTAAGGAAGATCCATTGTTCCCAAATCCAAAATTGGCTAACCACTTTGGTGATATCGATGTTCATGATGGTAAGATTTATACCGGTAATGAAAAATTCGAATTCGGTCGTGGTTACAATATTGCAATCTCTGTATATGACGCTAATACACTAGAATGGATTGAAGATATTCCATGGTGTGCAGAATCAGGTCAAGTAGAAGTATCAGGTCTTGCTGTTGACCGTGATAAGAATATGATCTGGATGAGTGACTGGGTAGACAGCCGTTATGTATACTGCTACAGCCTGGAAACAAAGAAGTACTATACTAAGATGCAATGCCGTCCAATGCCTTACTGGACACAAGGTATTTTCATCGCTGACGGTAAAATGTTGTTTGCTGCCGATGACGGTGAATCAACTTACCACATCGCTGACAATATCTACATTGCTGACATTACACAAGTTCCTTACACCGGTCTAATCGACGGTCAAGAACCTGAAAAGGAAAATCCTTGGAGTGTAAAACTTGACAAGAATGGTAAGCCTGTTATCCGTAAGGGTAAAATTGCAGGTGGTGCAATGGCAGGACGTCTTGAAACATTCCGTGAAATGCTGGATTTCCGTCGCGCAGGTGAAATCGAAGGTCTTTGCATTGACCCTTGCACAGATGATCTTCTAGTATTGAACAACCGTGGTACTCAAATTATCCTTGGTATGTCTCAAGGTCCGTTCACTAACGAAGGTTATACTAAGGAAATTCACGAAGTATATATCTATGAAAAAGTTAAGTAAGAAGTGATTTCTTATTGACTATTTCAAATTGTGATCTTTAGAAATAAAAATGGAATTTTAATTTGGGAAGTGGAGCTTGCACGTGAGTGTAGGCTCCACTTTTTTGCAATCGGTTACTTGTTATGTTTTATCATTGACATTTTTGTTTTGAAATTTAAATGTTGTATCTTTAAGGTAGAAATTGAAAAAGGGGAATAGGTTATGGGAAATATGAAAGATACTTATGAGTTCTTGAAGGCTCTAGCCGTAAACAATAATCGTAATTGGTTTAATGCTCATAAAGAAGTGTATTTAGAGTTTCGAAAATCGTGGGAGACCGACATTTCACGCCTTATCGGGTTGATGAGTGAATGGGATGATACGTTGCGCGGACTGCGAGTGGGTGATTGTGTCTACAGAATTTATCGTGATATTCGTTTCAGTGCCGATAAAAGTCCTTATAAGACCTATTTTTCTGCTGTTTTAGGAAAAAAAGGTAGAAAATGTATTCAAGCAGGTTGTTACTTGCATATGGAACCCGGAAATTCGGCGCTTCATGCCGGAATTTGGTGGCCTGAAAGTGATATATTATCGCGGTTACGTAGTGAGGTTGACGCAAACATGGAAGAATTCAAATCGATACTCGAAAATCCTGAATTTTCTTCACGTTTTCGTTTTTATGGAGATAAATTGAAAGTAGTACCACGTGGATATAGCAAGGATAATCCAAACGCAGAATACATAAAAATGAAAGAATATTTATGTATAAAGGAGGTTACCGATGATTATTTTTTCTGTGAAAATTGGGTGGAAAAGGTTGCAGAAGATTTTAGCTACGTTAAGGATTTTAACACATTTTTTAATTATATATTTAATGATGATTAAATTGCACACAGCGACTGAAAGTGTGTAAAATGGTACAAATGATACCATAAATGTGCAATTATTTGCCCAAAAGTCAGCATTTTGTGCCAAAGGTTAAAGTCGGACTAAAAAAATGTTAAACACCCCATATACAAAAAACTTTACAATACCTTTGTGTTATTAATATTATAAAAAAGTTATGGCGAAAATTAAAGGCGCAGTAGTAGTGGATATTGAACGTTGCAAAGGGTGTGACCTTTGTGCAGTTGCTTGTCCGCTTGATGTTCTGGAATTGCAACCCCGAGAAGTTAATAATCGCGGTTACCATTTCGCTTACATGAAAAATGCTGAAAAATGTATCGGTTGCCAAAGTTGTGCTTTGGTGTGTCCCGATGGTTGTATTACTGTTTATAGGGTACAAGAAACTTAAAATCTCCAAACCATTATGGAATCAGAAATAAGATTGATGAAGGGTAACGAAGCGTTGGCACATGCCATGATAAGGTATGGAGCCGATGGTTATTTTGGTTATCCCATTACTCCGCAATCGGAAGTATTGGAAACACTTGAAGCCGAAATGCCTTGGGAAACTACCGGTATGGTGGTTTTGCAGGCTGAAAGTGAAGTGGCGGCAATCAATATGGTGTATGCCGGTGCCGGATGTGGTAAGGCTGTGTGTACTTCTTCTTCAAGTCCCGGTATGAGTCTTATGCAGGAAGGTGTGTCGTATATTGCGGCAGCCGAGTTGCCTGCATTACTTATTAATTGTATGAGAGGCGGTCCCGGATTGGGAACCATTCAACCTTCACAGGCTGATTATTTTCAGGCAACCAAGGGTGGCGGTCATGGAGATTACCGATTGATAACGCTTGCACCGTCGGGTGTTCAGGAAATGTGTGATTTTGTTGCTTTAGGGTGGGATTTGGCGTTTAAATATCGCACTCCGGCAATGATTTTAGCCGACGGTACGGTAGGGCAGATGATGGAAAAGGTTGTTTTACCTGAGCCTCGTCCACGTCGTACTCAAGAAGAACTTATCAAGCAATGTCCATGGGCTGCGACAGGAAAGAAAGGAAGAAAACGTAACATTATTACGTCTTTGGAACTAAATGCACCCGAAATGGAGGTCATTAATAATAATCTTCAGGCAAAATACAGGAGTATTGAGGAAAACGAAGTACGTTATGAGGCTCAAAATACCGAAAACTGCGATTATTTGATAGTTGCATTCGGCAGTATGGCTCGTATTTGTGAAAAATCCATGGAGATAGCTCGCAAAGAGGGTCTTAATGTGGGATTGTTGCGTCCCATTACGTTGTGGCCGTTCCCGGCACAAGCTATTGCCGAAGCTGCCAAAAATGCCAAAGGTATTCTTGTTGTGGAATTGAGTGCCGGACAAATGATTGAAGATGTGAAACTTGCGGTGAATTGTAGTGTAGATACTCGTCATTATGGACGTATGGGTGGAATGGTTCCTACTCCCGATGAAGTATTGAACGCGATGAAAGATATGTTTATGAAATAAAAGCGAAGGAGAAAACAATATGGAACTTGAGAATATTATAAAATCAGACAATTGCATATATCGTAAACCTGCGCTTTTGACCGATACTCACATGCACTATTGTCCCGGTTGCAGTCATGGTGTGGTTCATAAACTGATTGCTGAGGTTATAGAGGAGATGGGAATGGAAGAAAAAGCAGTAGGTGTAAGTCCGGTGGGATGTGCTGTTATTGCTTATAACTATATCGATATCGATTGGGTTCAGGCGGCTCATGGTCGTGCACCTTCGGTGGCAACTGCTTTGAAACGATTGAATCCTGAAAATTTGGTCTTTACTTATCAAGGAGATGGTGACCTTGCAGCTATCGGCACATGTGAAACGATACATGCCGCAAATAGAGGAGAAAATATAGCAATAATATTCATCAACAATGCCATTTACGGTATGACAGGAGGACAAATGGCTCCTACAACACTTATAGGCATGAAGACTGCTACCACTCCATACGGAAGGCGTGTCGATTTGAACGGTCACCCGCTTGTTATGGCTCCTTTAATGGCTCAACTTGACGGTACATGTTACGTGACTCGTCAAAGTGTACACACTCCGGCGGCAGTGCGTAAGGCAAAAGCTGCTATCCGTAAGGCTTTTGAAAACAGTATGGCAGGAAAGGGAACTTCGATGGTAGAAATTGTAAGTACTTGCAATTCGGGGTGGAAACTTACTCCTGCGCAAGCAAATGAGTGGATGGTAGAACACATGTTCAAGAAATATCCTCTTGGTGACTTGAAAAACGAATAAAATCACTGAAATTATGAAAGAAGAAATAATAATAGCCGGTTTTGGCGGTCAAGGAGTGCTGTCTATGGGCAAAATCCTAGCTTATTCGGGGCTGATGGAAGATAAAGAGGTTACGTGGTTACCCTCTTATGGTCCGGAACAGCGTGGTGGAACTGCCAATGTAACAGTGATACTTAGCGATGAACGTATAAGTTCACCCATTCTTGATTGCTATGACGCTGCTGTGGTGCTTAACCAACAGAGTCTTGACAAATTTGAGTCAAAAGTAAAGTCCGGTGGTGTACTTATATATGACAGCTATGGAATAAATCGAGTTCCTACACGCAAGGATATTACTGTGTATCGTGTTGATGCTATGGATGCTACATTTGAAATGCAAAATACCAAAGCATTTAATATGCTTGTGCTTGGTGCATTATTGAAAGTAAAACCAATGGTATCGATTGAAAGTGTACTTAAAGGATTGAAAAAAACTTTACCGGAACGCCATCACAAATTGATACCCATGAATGAAGAAGCGTTACGTAAGGGAATGGAACTTGTAAAAGGTTAGGAGGTTTGTAAGAAGATCGTTTTGGATTTTCTTGAGAGATTTAGCGACTGCGAAAAATAATGGATTAAACAGCGGTAGAATCATTCTGCCGCTGTTTTTTGTGATTACGATACAATAATAACAGTGTAAGTAGATGTGATGTGTAGAGTTATAAAAGTTTTCTTAATTAACTAAGTGTGAAATACTGGAAAACATTTGAACATCTTTTTGTATATAATCGAAAAGAGCCTGTCTCACGACAAGCTCTTTCCCCTTTGTAACGGTGTTATTACACACTTTGTGTAGATAACCTGAAATATATGTGAAAAAATATATTTTCTAATTTACAAAGAATTATGAAGAATATTTAAATTTTAGTTCATTGAACCATTCTTAGGATTAACAGTTACATCAACATAGCTTTCGATTGTACCATATTCATAAGTCAATGTCAATGGAATGCGAACCACAAATGATGTTTCAACATTTGAATTAGGATTCTTGAATACCAAGTTGTCACCGTCAAGTGTTATTGAAGAACCCGGGAATTGAGAATTCATAGAAACTGTTTCTTTTCCATTAACAACTAGTTTAGGATCGTTTAGTGTGAATACAGGATCTTGAATTCCGTAGTAGTTCCACAATTCATCTTGATATATATTAGCTCCAGTACCTGCATCTTTAGCAACTTTGTAGCCACGGAAGTCGGTAATTGAAACCAAGCTGCTAGCTTTAATCTTGCTACCGCCGATTTCACCGTCGGTAAATGTCTTTTCACTTACATTTGTAACGTTGATAGGACTTACTACTTGTGCTTCGATTACTTCAACTTCATAGATATTGTACTTGTTCATCTTAACCCAAGAACCGATCTTAACATTCTTACCTACTAAGTCAAATCCAGCTTGATTCTTTGATAGACGGAAGTATGCATTTTGTCCGCTGTCAACGAATGGGAATGTACCTGTTGTCCAAGCTGTGTGACCTGCATTCCATCCAAGTTCAGCAGCTTTAGTGGTACTCTTACCTAGTGCATAACCTGCAGTTTGACCATCATTAGTGTCAGGAGTAGCTGTAGCCATTGAAGAATATCCGGTTACTGGTTGTACATCGTTGAATTGAACATCCCAAGTTCCAACAGGCTTACCTGCAGAAGCTATCAAGTTGTTGTTAATGTATCCTGCGAAGATGTCGCTTAGATATTTAACTTTTTCAGTGCTAGCCATTTCCGGTTGATATTGAACAGGAAGCAAACGATAGATGTTACCGTTCCAGTTAAGTGGTGAATGAGTTCCTGCAGTTGGTTTTTCAAGCTTAACTGTAACTTGTACGTAGAAGATGAAGTTAGCATTCAGACCGTTCGGATCACTCATTGTAACCTTAGCAACGTAAGTCTTAGTTGTATTAGGAAGAACTTTACCTACTTCGTCTTCGGTCAATACCCATGTTAGTGAATTTGTAGAAGGTGCAGTATTTACTGCCAATAAATTAGGAGTTGTCAAAGTACCGATTTGTGTATTTGCTGCTACTGCTACACCATCAACTGATACAACTTCCCATGTAGCAGATGTATAGATCTTATTGAAGTTTTCATGACTTAGACCGTTAGCTCCGTATTTAGCAAGAACCTTTGTGTTCATATCTTGCCAAGTCATTGAGAATTCGGCGTTGTCGTTAGCTGTAGGCAACCAGTCAGAACCAAGATCGATAACATCAGCAACTACGATATCTTCTTTTTCTTGAGCTGTGAAGCGAACTGCGATATAACCGTGATCTACAACGTTGTTTCTGCTGTTTGCAACGTCAACAAGTTCAACTGTTACGATAGCTGTACGTCCGATAAGTGTTTGTTTGTTGCCAACAAAATCAGGGTCAGCTTTAACGATGTTGCCTTCAACGATAATGAAGTCTTGTTGATTTGTTTCGCCGTCGGTTGAGATTACGTCATCTTTGAATTCGTGGAAACGAATTTCAAGACCATAGGCAGCAAGATCTTCATTACTCATATCTGAAATGCAATTGCTGTTAACAATCTTATGTGCATTTACAAGTTCAGTTAAGTCAAGGTTCTTATCCCATACGCAATCAAATGTTTGGTCAGGATATGAAGTTGGAATTGCTTCTGCATTTGCCATAACTGTTTGAACGTCAGTATATGCCATTAAGTGTAGGTCTCTCTTAGGAGCTTTTTCGTTAACTGCAAGTTTTACGTTGAATGGATCAGCTTCAGTAAGACGAACATATTCTGAACGTACTATAGGAGCATCTTCATCTTTTTTAACATTATCAATGTCGTGAACTATAACAGGAACTTCGAAAGATACGATGTTAATCTTTTCTGAACCTGCGTCATTAAGGTTAGCTGTAGAAAGTTTCTTAAGAGGAATTGCAAGTACTCCGTTTTCGATTGTAATATTAGAGTTTACTATTGAAATAGGATCGGAAGCACGGCTTATCGCTGTTGCACAAACTGCAGATACTTTATCCTTATCGATATCGTTAATTGTTACAGTAGAAGGATGAACATTAAATTTAGCAACAGCCTTATCATCAGAAGTTAGAACTGAAGTTCTAGTTGTTGTATATTTATCGTTGCTGCTTGCAGTTTGTACATAGTATTGAATTGCAGAGAAGTCGATAGATGGAATTCCGTCAACGTAAGTTGTCGGGATAAAATCAAGACTTGTCAAACGAGCTTTAACAAGGTTTATAAGTGTACTTACTTCACTTTGAAGTGCAGCAATATTGGTGTTAACTTTACCTAATTCAGTTTGTAGGTTGTCGATTAGTCCTGCAAGACGTGTATCTTCAGCTTTAAGAGATTCTATATCTTTCTTAAGAGCATCGATATCTGTTTTATGATCAGCCTTTATTTGAGCTATTGTTGCTAAAATATCTTTGTCTGCTTGAATTAGCTTGTCGATTTCACCTTGTAGGCGAGAATCTTCTGCAATAAGTTGGTCTATTTTACCGGCTAATTCTACGTCTTTTGCAGCAAGTTTTTTATCCTCTTCAGAAAGATTCGCTACAGAATTTTCTAATTGTGACTTAAGATTTGCAATACCATTCTCAAGTTCAACGTCCTTATTTTGAAGAGCAAGAATTGCGGCAGCTTGTTCTATAAGTTTTGCTTCGATTGCTTTAACACGTGTGTCTAGAGCTTCGATTTTTTCAGTTAGAGAAGTCTTAACAGATTCTAGACTGTTATTTAGATTAAGTAGGTCTGATTCAAGACTGCCAACTTTAGTGCTGATACCGTCAACTTTGATTTCCAATGCGTCAAATTTATCAGCTAAATCTTTAAGATTCTTTTCAGCAAGAGCCTTAAACTCTTCAAGAGCTTTGATTTGAGTTTCGGCAGCAGCTTTGAATGTAGTCAATTCATTGATTTCTCCTGTTAATTTAGTGTCAAGAGCAACAAGTTTAGCGTCAACTGCAGCGATTTCACTTGCAACCTTGTTTAGTTCGGCTTGAACATATTCTTTAGTTGCATAGTTTTCAAGAGCCTTGTCAAGTTCTGCCTTTGTAGGGTAGTTCTTTAGCAATTCGTTAACTTGTGCAATTGCTTCGCTGATAGCTTCGGCTTTAGCAGTAGCAGCAGCTTGTTTAGCAAGTTCTGCTTCGGTTTTAGCTTCGGCAGCAGCAGCGATAGCTTTTTGAGCTTCAGCTAGAGCTTGATCGCCTGTTGATTGTGCAGCGGCAGCAGCAGTAGCAGCAGCGTCGGCAGCAGCCTTTGCATTTTGTGCAGCTTGTGCGGCAGCAGCAGCTTCTGATTTGGCTGCTGATAGAGCTGTCTCAAGTGCACTAAGTTGGGTCTTTAAATCCCCGGTCTCTTGGTTTAGCACTTCAATGTCGTCATCATAGTCTTTGCAACTGGTGATTGCAAGAGGCATTGATAGTGCTAGTGCTCCTAGGAGCGACACTTTTAGGAATGTCTTTCTCATACAATAAAATTTTTAATTAATAATATATTATTAAGCTTATGCTTTTTTAATATCTTTTTCAATGCCGATTTTCGGCAAAATTCACTCAACTGTGTTGAAATTTTGTTATCTTAGTAACGCAGTTTATGAATTTGGGTACAAATATCACACAAATATTTGAAATAACAAAATAAATGTGTGAAAAAATAAAAATTTTTTATGGATATATGTGAAAGAATAAAAGAACTGATTGAGGACCAAAAAATGACCATAGCTTCGTTTGCTCGGCGTATAGGCGTAGGAGACCAGACAGTTAGGGGTATCGTGGTCCAAAAAAGGAACAAGCCCGGATATGATGTGTTACTGAAAATAGCTCAAACATTTGAGTGGCTTGACGTGGAATGGTTGATAACAGGGAAAGGAGAAATGCGAAAACCTGTAATTACACCTGAAGAAAATGAAGCGAAAAATATGAATTTGAGTGTATTTGTGGATTATCTCAAGAAAAAAGATGAAAAAATTGAACGTCTGCTTGAAGAAAATGTAACATTGAAGGTATTGTTAAATGGTGTGGATCGTAGAAGCAGCGGTATTGAAAAAGGTATAATGAATGTGTCTCCCTCCGGTATTATGATGGAAAGAAAAATGAATTTGTAACGGTTAAATCTTTCAAAATGGAAAATAAAAATGCGAGATATCTGTGAAGATACCTCGCATTTTCTATATTAGGGATTGTGTGGCTAGATGGTTTTTTCTACATCCCACACAAATGCACGAAGTCCGAGTTTAGGAGTCGCAACATCCATTTCATGTAGTTTTTCAAGAACAATATCTACACGGCTGTTTTCCACAAAAGTGATGATGGAAGAAGCCAATGAAGGCCATGCGTGACTGCCGAAGTGTGGTTCTCCGTTCTTGGTGCCGCGTCCCAATACTTGTTCCCATTGAGTAAATCCGCGACAGTTGTTTCGTTCCAAAACGTCAATGATACGTTCAGTGTATGCTTGGTCGAATGCAATAAATATAGCTTTCATAATTCAATCATTGTTTAAGCGTTTAATTTTTTAGCAAATTTACGGCGTTGGCGTCTTATACCTGTACCTGCGAAAATACAATACATCGCCGGAACGAAAAGAAGTGTAACGATTGTAGAGAACGTAAGACCACCGATAACGGCAATACCCATAGGACGCCACATTTCAGCACCTTCACCGGTACTTATTGCCATAGGTACCATACCTAGAATAGTTGTCAATGCAGTCATCACAATAGGACGAAGACGAGACTTACCTCCAAGTACTACTGCTGAACGGATACTCATTCCACGTTCACGGTTCAATTGTATATAGTCGATAAGCACAATACCGTTTTTCACTACGATACCGATAAGCATAATGGCACCAATCATTGACATGATGTTGATATTGGTTCCGGTCAACCATAGTATTAATACAATACCTGTGAATGCAAACGGAATTGATGTCATAATAATTCCCGGATATGCAAGTGATTCAAATTGTGCTGCCATCACGATGTAAACCAAAATAATGATAAGTACAGCAAGTATTCCTAAATCGGCAAATGATTCTTGTTGGTCTTCAAAAGAACCGGATAGCTCAATGTAAACGTTTGCAGGTACATCAAGTTGGTCAAGATGTGGTTGAACATCGGCGATAATCTCACTCATGGCTTTTTCCCCACTCACAACACCTTGCACGGTGATGATACGTTGACGGTCTTTACGTTCAATCGTAGGAGGAGTGAAACGTTCAACAACCTTACCAATGTCGCGTATTCTCACGCCTTTACCGGCAGCATTGTAAATAAGAATATTTTCTATGTCTTCAAGAGAAGTACGATGTTCCGGAGCATACATAACTTTGATGTCATACTCTTCACCATCTTCACGGTAATATGACGCTGTGCTACCATTGATACGGTTACGTAAATAGTTTGCTGCTGTAGATAGATTCAAACCGTATAGAGCTAACTTTTCGCGATCGAAATCCACTTGATATTCCGGTTGATAATCGGAACGGCTGATGGTAATATCGGAAATACCCTCAGTGTTAAGCAATAATCTTTTTAGCTGTTGTGCCACACTATCGGTTTCGGTGAAATCATAACCATAGATTTCATAGTCAAGTGTAGATTGTCCACTCATACCGCTACCGCGAGACCCACCTACATTTACCTGTGTCTTAACAAACTCAGGATAATGTTCTAGGTCTTTACGCATTAGATTTGCTATTTCTATGATTCCGCGTTCACGTTCTCCCGGACTATACAAAGTGATGTTCATTGACACGATGTGTGTACCATTATCGCTTAATGAAGCAAAAGTATTGTCGGTACTTGCCTGACCTGTTGTATAGTTCAACACTTTGATTTCAGGATATTTTTCCATCCATTCGTTAAACAATCTTTCGGTTGTGGCTTGTGAAACTTCGGTACGGGTACCGATAGGAAGCTCAAGTGTCACACCAAGGCGAGAGTTATCGCTGGTAGGAATAAATTCGCTACCGATAAACTTCATCAAGAAACAAGAACCTATGAAAACCAATGTACATATAAGCATTGTTTTTCTCTTGTGTGTTACGCAGAAGTTAAGTAACTTAGCATAGCCTTCATCCAGTTTGTCAAGCCAACGTTCTACATATTTAAAGAAGAATTGTTGGAATTTACCTTTTTTAGGGCTTAAACGCAACATTTGACTACAAAGCATAGGAGTAAGTGTCAACGCACACACGGTAGAGATAATCATCATGATACATACCATCCATCCCAATTGTTTGAATAGCACACCGGTCATACCGGTTACCAGCGTTAATGGGAAGAATACGGCAATAAGTGTCAATGTAGAAGCAATAACCGAAATTGCCACCTCATTGGTTCCGTGTACCGACGCTTGTTTTGGAGCACTACCGCGTTCAATGTGAGTTGTAACGTTTTCAAGCACTACAATGGCGTCGTCCACCACCATACCGATAGAAATTGACAATGCCGATAATGAGATGATGTTAAGTGTTTCTCCTGTTGCAAACAGGTAAATGAATGAAGCAATCAAAGAAATAGGGATTGTAATGGCAATGATAATGGTTGCACGCCAGCGTCCCAAGAATGCAAACACCACAATAACGACGAATAACAACGCATAAAGCACGGTTTCGGTCAATGATGCGATAGTGTTACGAATGTTATCGGAAGTATCTACAATGATACCTAATTTAACATCGCTAGGAAGGTTCTTTTGCAATCCCGGAAGTTCTTCCATTACTTTATTGGAAATTTCCACAGAGTTGGCACCGGATTGCTTTTGAATAATAACCATAGCACCCTTACGACCGTTATTATACGTTTGTTGTGCGCGTTCTTCAAGAGAATCGTCGATTGTTGCAACGTCTTTTAAATAAACGATACTACCGTTGCTTGCACCTACAACTATGTTTTCCATTTCTCGTGCATCATCAAACTCACCTTGTACGCGCAAAGCATAAGTTTCGGTACCAATATCGAAGTTACCACCGGGAATATTACGGTTCTCGGCTCCGATAAGTGAAGAAATGGTTTCGATTGTTAAGTTGTAGGCTTCAAGTTTGATCGGATCTACATAAACGTGTATTTCACGTTTTGGAGCACCCGAAATAGATACCGAACCCACTCCATCAACGCGTGCAAGAGGGTTTGCCACGTTTTCATCAAGAATTTTGTAAAGACCCGGCATACTTTCTTCTGCTTGAACAGAAAGAAGCATGATAGGAATCATGTCGGTACTGAACTTGAAAATGATAGGTGTTTCACTTTCGTCGGGCAGATAGCTGCTCACCATATCAAGTTTGTCACGCACATAGTTGGTAAGTACGTCGATATCATATCCATATTCAAATTCAAGAGTGATAACCGAAATGTTTTCTCTTGATTTTGAAGTGATGTGCTTTAAGTGTTCCACTGAGTTAAGAGTATTTTCTAGTGGACGAGTTACGTTTTGCTCAATGTCTTCGGCACTTGCACCCTGATAGGTTGTCATAACCATAATGGTGTTTGTGTCGATATCCGGATATAGGTCGATAGGCAGTTTCTGTAAAGAGAAAAGTCCAAGAATCACCACTGCAACGAAACAGAGTGATGTCATGACCGGACGTTTTACTGCACCTGAATATAAACTCATTGTATAATTCTTTTTAATAAGGGTTTATACTTTATTTTATTGAATCTTGCGCTGCTTTTACAGGTTCTTCTCCTGCAAGTTGAACGCTGGCACCGTCGCCAAGACGAGTTTGACCGGAAACAACTACATCGGAGTTGTTTTCAACTCCGGAAATAAGTTCATAACGGTCTCCAAGACGTTGTCCCAATACAACTTGGTTGAAAGAAACTTTACCATCTTTGTAAACGTAAACGTAGCGGTTGCCTGATCCGGTTTGTTTAACGATGGCTCTGTCTGGTACAACGACACGATTTTCTACACCGAATTTTATGTTTACACGCGCAAACATACCGGAATGGATACGTCCGTCAGCATTAGGAACTGTGATTTCTACTTGGAAAGTACGTGTTGAAGCGTCAATAGTAGGGTGAATCAAGTAAACAGTACCTGCGAAAACTTCATCACCGTAAGTATCAAGAGTTACTTCTACATTCATTCCTTTCTTGATTTTCGGGAATTCGCTTTCACTCACATTTACTATGATTTTAGCCGGACGCATATCTTCTATTGTAAGAATAGGCAGCGCTCCGGTCATATCACCGTCTTCGTAATTACGAGCAGTAACCACGCCCGAAATAGGGCTTGTAAGTGTCATGTTTTCTTTCATGTTGCGAAGGTTGCGTTTTGACGCGTCAAGTTCGGTCTTCAATTGGTCAACTGCTTGTTGTGTTCCGCCACCTATCTCAAGAAGTTCAACTGCGCGATTGTATTCGCGTTCTTGGTTGGCAATACGCACTTCAAGTTGTTCCACGTTTACGTCGTCAAGAACAACAAGAGTTTGACCTGCTGAAACATTGTGTCCCACATCAACTTTGATATGCTTGATACGGTTTGACATGTTTGCTGTGATGTTGTTGGTCTTGAAAGGTTCTACTGTTGCAGTGTAAGAAGTTACTTGAGGAACATCTTCAGCATATACCTTTTGAACTTTTACTATAGGAAGTTGCTCTACAACGGCTTCCTTTTTTTCTTCGCTTCCGGAACAAGCTGTCATAAGCACCGATAAAGCTGTGATACCGAATAGTCTTGATTTTAGTGTCATAATCTATTTAGAGTTTTTATTATTATCATTTATCAGTTGTTTTGTATTTCTCCAAGTTGGTGTTGCCAAGCAGATAAGAAAGTTGGCTTTGTGCAGTCAAATAGCTGTAAATTGACTGGTAATAGGCAAGTTTAGCCGACATTAATGCGTTTTCGCTATCGCGCAAGTCAAGATAAGACGCTGCACCAATGCGGAAGCTTTTTTCCATGATTTGATTGGCTTTAACGGCTTGTTCTACACCCGCCTTATTGGTTTCGATTTGGCTCACACTCTTTTGAATATTGTTGAATTGAGTTTGAACCTGCAGATTTAATGCGTTTTCAAGGTTTTCACGTTGCCAAGTCATTTCGCGATATGCAATTTCGGCTTGTTTTTGCTTGTTGTAGCGACGACCGCCTTGGAATAACGGGATGGAAAGTGAGAAACCTACGGTTGAATAAGGATTCCAGTTTAGATTTTTGAATGGGGTACCACTGCTTAACGACGTCCAATTATAATTGGCAGAAAGTGCAAGAGTAGGGAACCATGCGCCTTTTTGAACTTCAAGAGCTTTCTTTAGATAGTCTGTTTGAAGATCAAGAGAACGCAATGAACTGTTGTTTGCCAGATTCACATTGGTGTCAAGCACTTTTTCGTACATTGAGTTTTGATAGTCGGAAAGGTTTCCTGCCACTTTAATGTTATAAGTCATATCCATACCCATAAGCAACTTCAATTGAAGTATTGCTTGGCTGATGGTGTTTTCCATATCGAGAATTGACGGCTCGATGTTTTTTACTTGAACATCGGCGCGTAGAACATCATATTCGGACGCAGTACCGTTTTCAAATTTCTTTTTATAGATTTCGGCATTGAATTTTGCTGTTTCACGGTTTTCTTTCAATACATTTAAAGCGTCTTGAGCATAAAGAAGTCCGTAATAAGCGTTTTCTACTTGATTTACAAGTGAAAGGCGTGATTCACGAGCCTTTTCTACGTTTTGTAGAATTTGGTTGTTGCTTAACTTCAAAGATTTCCATAGTTGAACTGAAATAAGTGGCATAGAAGCTGAAAACCCTACGCTGTAACTGTTGTCACTACCCACTTTGAACGTTTGTCCGTTCATCGACATAGCCTGTTTCTCGATAGTACGGCTGTATTGTCCGCCAAATGAGATTTCAGGAAACAATTGACCTATGGTTTCTTTTTTAGAGTAATCCACACGTTCAATTTCCATATCGGCTACCTTGATTGTTGGATTTTCATTGAGTGCGATACGAAGGCACTCGTCAAGTGTAAGAGTTAGTGTGTCGCTTGCCGATTGTGCATTTAAGCTCAATGCACCCATAGCAAGAAGAGCTGCCACCATACACTGTTTTAAGTTAATCTTCATCTTGTGTAGTTTGTTTATTTGTTGTTTAATATATTATTTTCCAAAATAAATTTGTCGATTATCTCAAGCCCTTTAGAGGTTGCTATTCCGCGTAAAAATATTACAAACGCTGTATCGACCATATTTAGGATAAGTTGTAGCTTGCTGGATGTGCCAAGAACTTTCATGATTGATTCCGATTGAGCCATAAACACTTCGGCTGCCATGTTTAGGTCGATGTTCTTGTGAAACATTCCCTCATTGATACCTTGATTCAAGAAATTACCGAATTCTTTAGCCTGTTCGCGGTGCATTTCGCGACAACGTTTTTCCAAATCAGGGTATAAACGGTGCATATCTTTGAAAAAGACGCTTGAAGATTCAGCCATAGTATTGCGCATGTGACGATAAATGTGAAGCAGTGCATCAAGAGTGCTATGTGACTCTTTAACCATGTTCTTGGCTTCTTGTTGCTTTTTCTTTTTGTCAAAAAGCACGCAATACCACACCAAAGTACGTTTGTCGGGAATCTTTTCATATAAAGTTCGCTTTGAAATGCGACACTCCTTGGCTATATCATCCATCGTTACCGATGATATGCCATATTTTCCCATAAGTCCGCTTGCTGTGATTAAAATTGTATCTGTTAAGTCCGACATTATATACCTATAATAATACAAAGTGCAAAATTACAAAGAAAACTCCGAAAACTCTTAAAGTTTTCATAGTTTTTCTGGTGAAAATGGCGGTTAAATAATTCTAAATAGCTCCAATATGGCTACATTTGTAATGAATAGTTGTTATTTTTGCTAAATGGATATAATTATGTTGACTAAAAAAGGTATATTGATTTTTATAATTCTATTTTGTGCAATGTTTATTGTAACAGCGCAAAATAAAGAAGATATTGATGATATTAGAGCAGATTATTTAGTTGAAATGGAAAATAAAAATCGTGTAGGAAATGTTGCAACAGATTTTAATTTTTTGTTGAAAGAAGGAGAACTTTCAACACTACATACTTTAAAGGCTTCTTATATTTTGGTATATTTTAATGACCCTGATTGTGATGACTGTAAGTTATTGAAAGATAATATTATTAATTCAAAGGTGCTGACCAAGGTGATAGAAGATGATAAACTGAAAGTGTTATCGGTAAGTGTTTTTGGAAAAACGGAAGAATGGGAAAAACAAATTTTACCGGAAAAATGGTTGGACGCATGTGATGAAAATATGTCGATTATAGATGATGAGCTATATTATTTACCAAAGTTGCCAATACTTTATTTAATGAATTGTAATCACAATGTTATACTGAAAAACACAAATATAAAGGATATTGAAGCAGTTTTAAGAAATATGTGAGAAATAATAAGTGGTAGTGAAATGATTTATAGGAAAAATGGGGGATAAATAAGTGAAATTGACCAATGAAATAATTACGGAAAAAATTCTTTAATTGAATATAAAAAGGGTAACTTTGCATTTCCAAAATAAGACAGATGTTACCATTAGATGGTAAAGGGTTTAGTTATTGTATAGAGAAATAAAAGTAACCGGTGGAAGAACCAACTAAAGATCATATAGGTGTTGTAACTCAAATAGGAAATAATGATACTATAAGGGTGAAAATAGCCGGCAATCAGTGTGATGGCTGCAATATGGGTGAGTTGTGTGGAATCTCGTCGGAAAATGAGATAAGTGTATTTGTTTCCGGGCATAAACCTGCAATAGGTGAACGAGTGATAGTGACCGAACTACGGAATCTTGAGGAGAAAGCCATTTTGTGGTGTTTGGTTATTCCTTGTATTGTGTTTTTGACCGTTGTGATGTGTGTCTCGGCTTTTTTTACGACACTGGCGGGATGTTTGTCGGGTTTGGTAGCTCTTGCTGTTTATTTTATTGTGTATTATGTTATTCAAGGTAGAAAAGAGCCGAAAAAAGTGAATTTTAAGATAAAAGAAATATAAAGAAAATGAATTTGGTCATTTTATCAATAGCTATACTTGGCGGGTTGGGTATAGTGAGTGCAGTAATACTGTTTCTCACATCGAAACGCTTTTATGTGAAAGAAGACCCCAAGATAGCTGAAATAGAAGAATTATTGCCCGGAGCGAATTGCGGTGGTTGCGGGTATAATGGATGTCATGATTTCGCTGTGACGTGTTCGAAAGCAAAATCTCTTGATGGGTTGCGTTGTCCGTCTTGCAATGAAGACGTGATTGGAAAAATCGCAAAAATCGTGGGACTTGCAAAATCAGAGCCTTCTATGCCTAAGGTTGCAGTATTACATTGTAACGGAACGTGTGAAAATCGTCCGAGAAAATCTTATTATGATGGTGTGCAATCGTGCCGTATTCAGAATTCTTTGTTTCTTGGAGCCAGAGGATGTGCCTATGGCTGTTTGGGATGTGGCGATTGTGTGACTGCATGTAAGTTTGGTGCCATGAAAGTAGATTCTCAACTAGGAATTGTTGTAATAGATGAAGAAAAATGTGTGGGTTGTGGTGCATGCGTGAAAATGTGTCCGCGTAGCCTGATAGAATTACGTAACAAGGGACCACGTGGAATGCGTGTATATGTAGCATGTGCCAATAAAGATAAAGGTGCGTTGGCAATGAAAGAATGTGGCGTGTCTTGTATAGGTTGCAGTAAATGCGTGAAAGAATGTGCGCACGGTGCAATTGTAGTGGAAGATAATTTGGCAAGAATAAATTTTGAAAAATGCAAGTTGTGCAAAAAATGTGTTGAGGTGTGTCCTCGCACTTCTATTCTTGCTGTAAATTTTCCGGAAAAGAAAGTAAAAGAGGATTCAAATGTATAAAGGAGGGAATTTATGTTGAAAACGTTTAGTAAAGGCGGGATACATATTCCCGAATATAAATATACGGCTGAATGTCCGATAGTAGATATTCCTGCTCCTCGCGAAGTTGTGGTAACTTTTTCTCAACATATAGGGGCAATAGCCGTGTGCTGTGTAAAAGTGGGAGACCATGTGGAACGAGGTCAGCTCATAGCACGGGCTAACGGAGTGGTGAGTGCAAATGTTCACACGCCTATAAGCGGAACAGTAAAGACTATAGGGAAATGGAAAACAGCTTTCGGTTATCCTTGCGATACTGTTACGATTGTGGCAAGTGATGAAGATGTACAACATGACGCTGAATTTGTTCCGAATAAGCGTACCGATGAAGAAGTAGCTTTGTTAAAGCCCGAAGATATAAAAGCTATTGTAGCCGATGCAGGTGTTGTAGGGTTGGGTGGAGCAACATTTCCAACAAAAGTGAAACTTTCTCCGCCGGAAGGAACGCATGCCGATGTATTGATAATAAACGGTGCTGAATGTGAACCGTATTTGACTAATGACCACGCTTTAATGCTTGCATGTACCCATGAAATTATCGAGGGCGTAAAATATATCATGCGTGCGGCGGGAGTAGAACATGCTGTGATTGGAATTGAGGATAATAAGAAAGACGCAATAGCCGTAATGGAAAGATGTTTGACAGGAGAAAAGTCTATATCGGTAATGCCGTTGCGTACAAAATATCCTCAAGGAGGAGAAAAACAACTGATAAAGGCTGTAACCGGAAGAGAAGTACCTAATGGTGCATTACCTATTTCGGTAGGCGTTATTGTGCAAAATGTGGGTACAGCTTATGCTGTTTATTGTGCAGTGCGTTTGCGTGAACCGTTGATAAGTCGTGTTTTGACAGTCAGCGGAAAACATGTTTCCAATCCGGGTAATTTCAGGGTGTTTTTGGGTACTCCGTTAAAAACAGTTATAGATGCTGCCGGTGGAATACCTGAAGATACGGAAAAAATAATATTAGGTGGTCCTATGATGGGACGTGCGATAGTGAGTATTGACGCACCTACGATAAAGGGTATCTCCGGAATTGTGTTGATTCCGGGAGATGAAGCACATCGCACCGAAGAAGAACCTTGTATAAGGTGTGGAGCATGTGTCGAAGCTTGCCCGATGGGGCTAGAACCGTATATGCTTATGCCATTGACAGAAAACGGTGAATGGGAAGACTTGAATAAATACGGTGTGAGAAACTGCATTGAATGTGGGTGTTGTGCTTATTCATGTCCTTCAAACCGTCCTTTATTGGATTATATAAGATTGGGAAAATTTAAAGTAAACGAGATTGCTCGTAAAAAGAAATAAACGTGATATGAGTAACAGAAAATTGATAGTATCGGGTTCTCCTCATCTTCATACCGGCGATAGTGTGAAAGCAAGAATGTGGGGTGTGGTTGTTGCCCTTATTCCTGCATTGGCTTTCTCTATATATGCATTTGGATTGGGTGCCTTTGTGGTTATATTGACATCGGTTATAGGATGTGTGATGACTGAATTCCTTATCCAAAAATATATGATAGGAGGCAAAATAACTATTGGTAACGGTTCGGCAGTTATAACAGGGCTATTGTTGGCAATGAATTTACCGAGTAATTTGCCGTTATGGATTGTTTTGATTGGTTGCGTCGTGGCGATAGGATTGGGTAAATTTGCTTTTGGTGGATTGGGGCAAAATATATTTAATCCTGCAATATTGGGACGTGTATTCTTGTTGATATCATTTCCTCAACAGATGACAACATGGCCGTTACCGCTTGTTAACCGTATGAATTATGCCGATGCAACAACGGGTGCCACGATTTTGGGAAAAATAAAAATGAATGAATTGTCGCCTGAAAATATAGACTTGATGGAAACATTTATCGGAAACATGGGAGGCAGCCTTGGTGAAATAAGTGCAATAGCTTTGTTGCTGGGAGGAATGTTTCTTTTATTAAGGGGTATTATATCATGGCATATACCTGTGTCGATAATTGCAAGTGTATCAGTTTTTTCGTGGATTGCAGGTATAAATCCGCTTGTATCGGTATTGAGTGGTGGTGTTCTGCTAGGAGCAATATTTATGGCTACCGACTATGTGACATCTCCCATGACACATAAGGGAATGGTTCTTTATGGCGTAATGATAGGAATTATTACGATGATTATACGTTTGTGGGGTGCTTATCCCGAAGGTGTTTCGTTTGCAATTCTTATAATGAACGGATTTACTCCGCTAATTAATAAATACATGCATCCGAGACGTTTCGGAGAAAGGAGATTCAAATAAATTATGGAAAGATTAAAGTCTTCGTTATCAAACATGGTCTTGTCTTTAGGATTTATTACCATTGTTGCTGCTCTTTTGTTGGGTGGTGTATATGTGCTTACCAAAGATATGATTGCCGAGTCCGAAAACATGGCACAAGTCAAGGCTGTGAGTGAAGTGGCTCCGGAATTTGACAATAATCCGCTTGAAGAACAATTTGTGTATAAAGCTAATGTCGGAACAAAAAATAGCATTGATATTATTGTCTATCCTGCACGAAAAGATGGACAATTGGTGGGGGCTGCGGTGAAAAGTATTTCAAAAAACGGTTTTAGTGGAGAGATTGAAGTTATGTATGGGTTCAATCTTGACGGTTCTATTAATAATTACAAAGTTATGAAACATGCTGAAACTGCAGGCTTAGGTTCGAAAATGCAAAAATGGTTTCGTACGGAAAAAGGTAATCAAAATATAATCGGATTAAATCCAGCAAAAGATGTGATGAAAGTAGAAAAAGATGGAGGTAAAGTGGATGCAATTACTGCTGCAACTATTTCGTCGCGTGCATTTCTTGATGCTTTGAATGACGCTTATAGAGCTTATGTGGAAATGCAAAATGAAAGAAAGGAGGCGCAAGAATGATTGGAAAACTGAAATTTATACTGGAATCGGCGGTAAAAAACAATCCTACATTTGTATTGTTGCTGGGGATGTGTCCATCACTTGGTACAACAAGTTCCGCCATCAATGGAATGAGCATGGGGCTTGCTACAATGGGTGTTTTGGTGTGTTCCAATGCCGTGATTTCAATGTTGCGGAAAGTGATACCCGATCAAGTGCGTATTCCGGCATTTATTGTGGTGATTGCTTCGTTTGTTACTGTACTGCAAATGGTTATGCAGGCTTGTTTACCGGAATTGTATTCAACCTTAGGCATTTTTATTCCTTTGATAGTAGTGAATTGTATTTTGTTGGGGCGTGCCGAAGCATTTGCGTCAAAGAACGGTGTTGTTGACTCGTTTTGTGACGGATTAGGTGTTGGGTTGGGCTTTACGGTATCTCTCACAATATTGGGTGCAGTGAGAGAACTGCTAGGAACCGGTAAGATCTTTGATTTTACAGTGTATGGAGAGGAATATGGCAGTTTGATTTTTGTTCTTGCTCCCGGTGCATTTATTGTATTGGGCTTATTGATTGCTGTAGTAAATAAATTAAAAAACAGAGAAAAAGTAGATTAGAGTTATGTTGACATATATTTCAATAATAATAACGGCAATATTTGTAAATAATATTGTTTTTGCTCAATTTCTTGGAATTTGTCCGTTTTTGGGCGTATCAAAACGTATAAGTTCTGCCGTGGGAATGGGAATGGCAGTAACTTTTGTAATGGCTGTAGCCACAGTAGTTACGTATATGTTGCAAGAGTATG
>CAZTFX010000023.1:0-28437 GCA_964613095.1 uncultured Muribaculaceae bacterium
TATTCCTTAATACTCATAGATAAGTAATACTTATATAAACATTACTATACCGAAAATTACTATTATTTGCAAAGGTGAACCGGTATAAAATTCACCTTATTCATTATTATTTCTACTTTTATCGTTCTACTTGCCCTCCTACAATATCAAGCAACTCGGTTGTAATACCTTGTTGTCTCAACTTATTGTATTCCAGTTGCAATGTTTCAAGCAATGTCTTTGCATTGTCACTGGCACTCTGCATAGCCATCACACGAGCTGCTTGTTCTGAAGCATTATTCTCGGTAAACTGAGCTTGCACCATTGCCAATATGTGCAAAGGTAATACACTATTAAAGATTGTATTGCCATCAGGCTCAAATAAACATGGTGCATTTCTGTTTACGCTTCCGCTATTTTCCGCTACAAGAGTTTCATACGAAACAGGTAACAGCTGTTCTTTTACCAAACGTTGACGACTTACTGATTGATAATGCATATATACAACTTCAACCAAATCATACTCTTTGTTCAAGTATGCCGTTTTCAACATTTCTGCAAAATCTGCAACTTCACGCTGCGTACTGCGTGTATGAATTTCCTTTACAGGTTTCACAGTCACGCCACTCCCCTCAAGACGCAAAGCTGCTTTAGCCATCTTTTTCCCTACAGGAAGCAACGTAATGTTAACATTATCACCATATAGATTACGAGCTTCTTCCATATAACCAAGAAATCCCTTATATATGTTATTATTATAAGCTCCACATAATCCATCATCTGAACCATATACCAGATACGCGATTTTCTTTACTTCACGCGCTTCAATCAGCGGAGAGGTGTATTCGCCATCGGTAGCCAATAAGTGACCGATTACCGATTGTACTTGACTGCGAAATGGCACCAAACGTCTCAACGCTTGCTCATATTTGTGCATTTTAGCCGATGAAATCATCTTCATAGCACCCGTAATTTTTCCGGTAGATGCTACAGAACCGATTCTTCCTTTTAACTCGCGTAACGTTGCCATAGTATATTAATCCTTATAGTTACTTGCTACTTGCTTAGCGACTTCAGCCAACTTTGCCGTAACATCATCATTAATGACACCACCCTTCAATACATCCAATACTTCTGCTTGATATTTTGCTTTCAAAGTTTGGATGAACAATTTCTCAAATTCTGCAACCTTTTCCAAAGGAACATCACTCATTAATCCTTGAGTACCACAATAAATTGCAGCAATCTGTTCTTCTACAGGTACAGGAGAATATTGAGGTTGTATCAACAGACGTTCATTCTTACGTCCCTTATCGATAGTCATGGCAGTTACAGGGTCGATATCTCCACCAAACTTAGTGAACGATTCCAATTCACGGAATTGAGCTTGTGAAATCTTCAAGGTTCCGGCAACTTTCTTCATTGACTTAATTTGAGCATTACCTCCTACACGCGATACGGAAATACCCACATTAACAGCCGGACGCACACCATTATTAAACAAACCTGATTCCAAATAAATCTGACCATCGGTGATTGAAATCACATTAGTTGGAATATATGCAGAAACGTCACCTGCCTGTGTTTCAATGATTGGAAGTGCAGTTAATGAACCTCCTCCTTTCACAAGAGGTTTCATCTCTTCAGGTAGATCATTCATCGCCTCTGCCACCTTTTGATTATCGATGATTTTAGCAGCACGTTCAAGCAAGCGTGAGTGCAGATAGAAAATATCACCCGGATATGCTTCACGACCTGAAGGACGTTTCAATATCAAACATAACTCACGATATGCAACCGCCTGTTTTGACAAGTCATCATATACAATAAGAGCATCGCGACCCGAATCACGGAAATACTCCCCGATAGCAGCACCAGCAAACGGAGCATAATAACGCATTGAAGCCGAATCGGAAGCTGTAGCAGCTACAACAACTGTATAGTCTAAAGCTCCATGCTCTTTCAATTCATTAACGATTTGCGCTACAGTTGACGCTTTTTGACCAATAGCCACGTATATACAATATACAGGTTTTCCTGCTTCATATCCGCTTCGTTGGTTAATAATAGTGTCAATCGCAATTGCAGTCTTACCTATCTGACGGTCACCGATAATAAGCTCACGTTGTCCACGTCCTATTGGAATCATAGAGTCAATAGCCTTGATACCTGTTTGAAGAGGTTGATTTACCGGCTGGCGGAAGATAACTCCCGGAGCTTTGCGGTCAAGTGGCATACGCACCATATTACCCTCAATAGGTCCTTTTCCGTCAAGAGGTTCACCTAGAATGTTTATAACACGTCCTAGCAAACCTTCGCCTACTTCAATAGACGCAATTTTCCCCGTACGACGCACACTCATGTTTTCAGTCACTTCATTCACCTTATCAAGAAGAATCACACCCACATTGCTTTCTTCAAGGTTCATAGCTACGCCTGTCACACCGTTCTCAAATTCTACGAGCTCATTGGCTTTCACATTTTCAAGACCATAGACATGCGCCACGCCGTCACCCACACTTAATACGGTGCCAACTTCTTCAAAAGAGACTTTTGCATTGACTGCACTGAGTTCTTTTTTTAATATTTCTGATACCTCACTTGGATTTATCATCTCTTTAAGAGTTTTAAACGCAATTTCTTTAATTCATTCTTAATAGAAGTATCCAATACCATTGAATCCACCTGTACCATAAATCCTCCAATTAAATCAGGATTCACTGTTACTGTTTTTTCTACAGTTTTACCTTTCAATTCATGTTGTACAACTTCTATTATCTGCGATAGTTTATCCTCAGGCAATTCAGTTGCCGTCGTGATATTTACTTGCGCTATATTATTGGCTTCTCGATATATTTTACCATAAGCCAATGACATTTCACGCATGAAACATTCCCGGTTGCTCTTAATTACCAACAATATGAATTTATCAAGACATCCGTCCTTAGAAGCTCCGGAAGCCGACAAAAGCACTTTTTCCCTATCGACCACAGGCAAAAACGGATTATCTACCGTCTTTTTAAGCTCAGGCAATGCCTCGTAGCTTTCCGACAGTCGTTTCATTTGCAAATACACCTCTTCGGTCACACCTTCTTCTTGTGCAACTTTATAGAGAGCCTTTGCATACCGATTTGGAATAAGTCCATCATTCATAACTTTCAGTTTTTAGTCTCAACCTCGTTCAACAATTTTTCCACAAGCTCGGCTTGTGACTTATCGTCAGCCAAATCCTTACGAACCACTTTTTCAGCAATCAATAAAGCAAATTGGCTCACCTCACTGCGGAATTGCATCTCCGATTCCTTACGCGCCTGTTCTATCGACACCTTAGCGGCATCCATTACCTTTTTGGCTTCAACAGTTGCCGCCTCTTTTGCTTCCTCAATAATTTGAGTCTTCATTTTGGCAGCTTCGCGCAAGATTTCAGCTTGCTGTTTCTGTGCTTCGGTTACATATTTTGCTGCTTCTTTTTGAGCATTCTCCAATTGCTCTTTTGCATTTTGAGCATATTCAACTCCTTTATCTATTAAGTTGGCTCGTTCTTCCAAGCTCTTAACGATAAATGGCCAGCCGAATTTCCCCAAGATAAGAACCAAGAGGAGAACTGTCACGAACATCCAAAATATCAAGCCGAAATCGGGCGAGAACAGTTCCATTCTACTTATTTATTAAACAAACAATGTTAATAGACAAACGATTACGCCGAAAAGTGCCACACCTTCCACAAGTGCTGCGATTACAATCATATTGCTACGAATGTCGCCTGCAGATTCCGGTTGACGTGCGATTGCTTCCATGGCAGATGCACCGATCTTACCGATACCAATACCTGCTCCAATTGCTACAATACCTGCTCCAATACAAGCACCTAGACGGTCTAGACCAAGACTTTGAGCAGCTTCAACTGCTTGAGCTAAAATCATTCCTAACATAATTTTAAAATTTAATGGTTAATATTTTTGTTATTTTTTTATTTATTCTTTTTTTATATTTCTACTTCATCTCCATGCTCTTCTTGAGCCAAAGAAATGAATAACGCCGACAACATTGTGAACACAAATGCTTGTATAAAACTCACTAATGTATCAAGTAGCAACATAAATAATGAGAAAGCTACCGAGAAAACAGTGGTTACTCCCATTACCGCAGAGCCAAATGCTCCAAATATAAAAATAAGTAATGTAAGAACAAGCACAATAATGTGACCACCCATCATGTTGGCAAATAAACGTACCGTCAATGCCGCAGGCTTGGTGAACAAACCAAACAGCTCAATAAGAGGCATAATTGGAAGAGGCACCTTCAACCACCATGGCACATCCGGCCAGAAAACTTCTTTCCAGTAGTGTTTTGTTCCAAAAACATTGGTCATAAAGAACGTGAACAATGCCAAAACCATAGTTACAGCTATATTGCCGGTTAGATTTGCACCTCCGGGGAATATAACAATCAGCCCTAACAAGTTCATAATCAATATCAAGAAGAATACAGTGAGTAAATAAGGACCAAATTTAGCCGATTTTTTACCCAATGTAGGACGTATAACTGTATTATATACAAATTCTACGATCAATTCCAAGAAAGCTGTTCCTTTACGAGGAGCTTTTAATGGATTCTTCTTATACCAGCGATATATACACATTACGCACAATACCACCACCAATGCAGAGATAAACAAAGCCGCAACATTTTTAGTTATTGAGATATCTAATGGACGATACACCGTACCATCGGCTTTCACACCAACTATTTTGCCTTTATAATCTCCTTCTTTGGCAATATAAAATCCGCTATAAGACGCACCATGTTCAACACGAGCCGAACTGAATACATGCCAACTACCTTCATAATCGCGCACAATTATTGGTAACGGAATGTAATGATGGTGTGAAAATGGAGCAGCCCATCCATAAGTATCACCCAAATGTTCAAAAATAACAGTTTTGGGATCAACTTCACCCGATGAATGTTCCTCCGCATTTACCTTTATCGGTGAAATGGTAAGAATCATCGAAAAAGTCATCAATATGGCTAAAACTTTCTTCATATCACACGGATTTAATATAAACACACTGAAACAACATTGTGATTAACGTCGGCAATACCGCCTTTTATTTCCATAGATTCATCTTTATCATCAACAGTGTACACAAGTGTGCCTGCAACAAGAGAAGAAATCAAGGCAGCGTGATTCTCCAGAACTGTAAACAATCCTTGAGCTCCGGGTAATGTTACCTTTGATACTTCGCCGGTAAATTCCACTTTTTCAGCCGATATTATATTCAGTGTCATAATTATCTAATTACTTAACAAGTTTACTTACCAATTTCAGCAAGCATTTTCTTGCCTTTTTCTATTGCTTCATCAATAGTACCCACATTCAAGAATGCTTGTTCGGGATATTCATCCATTTCACCGTTCAAAATCATCTTGAAACCACGAATTGTTTCATTCAATGGTACCATTACACCGGGAAGACCGGTAAATTGTTCGGCTACGAAGAATGGCTGTGACAAGAAACGTTGAGCACGACGTGCACGTGATACTACCAACTTATCTTCATCACTCAATTCATCAACACCCAAAATTGCGATGATATCTTGCAATTCATTATACTTCTGAAGCAATTTCTTAACGCTTTGAGCAACCTCATAATGCTCTTCACCCACCAAGTGAGGATCAAGCATACGAGAAGTTGAATCCAATGGGTCAACTGCCGGATAAATACCCAACTCACTGATTTTTCGGCTCAACACCGTTGTTGCATCCAAGAAACTGAATGTTGTTGCAGGAGCGGGGTCGGTCAAGTCATCGGCAGGCACATAAATAGCTTGTACCGATGTGATACTACCCGATTTAGTTGACGTAATACGTTCTTGCAAAGCACCCATTTCAGAGGCAAGAGTAGGTTGATAACCCACAGCCGAAGGCATACGACCCAACAAAGCAGATACTTCGGAACCAGCCTGAGTGAAACGGAAGATATTATCAATAAATAGCAAGATTTCTTTACCACCTCCATCTTGATCACGGAACTGTTCTGCAACGGTTAATCCTGAAAGAGCTACACGCAAACGTGCACCCGGTGGCTCATTCATCTGTCCGAACACAAGTGTACCTTGTGATTTTGCGACTTCATCCATATCAACGTCATCAAGATTCCATTCACCTTTTTCAAGACCTTCTTTGAACTTGTCACCATACTTGATAACACCACTTTCAATCATTTCTCGTAACAGGTCATTTCCTTCACGAGTACGTTCACCTACACCGGTAAACACAGAGAAACCGTTATGACCATGAGCAATATTGTGGATAAGTTCCATAATCAATACGGTCTTGCCCACACCGGCACCACCGAACAAACCGATTTTACCACCTTTAGCATAAGGTTCAAGCAAGTCGATTACCTTAATACCTGTAAATAGGATCTCCGAGCTGATTGACAAATCGGCAAAAGCCGGAGCAGGTTGATGTATTGAACGACGAGCAGAACCTTCTTCCATGTCTTTTAAGTGGTCTATTGGTTCACCTATCACATTCAACAATCTACCTTTCACTTGATCTCCCGTAGGCACAGAAATAGGCATACCTTTATCAACCACTTTCATGCCACGTTGCAATCCATCAGTACTTTCCATAGCCACACATCTTACTGTATCTTCACCGATGTGTTGTTCTACTTCAAGTATTAGTTCCGTTCCATCTTCACGCTTTACACCAAGCGAGGTATAGATGGCAGGTACAACATTACCTTCGCCCTCGAAGATAACATCGACCACCGGACCGATTACTTGTGCTATTTTTCCAATATTCTTGCTCATAGCAACGCTTCTATATTAGTTTTTAGTTAATTTACTTTTATATTAGAAGTGTAAATCATACATTACGACCAATGTCATAAGTATCAAGTTAAATAAGCCTATTGGCATAAGATATTTCCATTCCAACTTCAACATTTGGTCGATACGAACACGAGGATAAGACCAACGGAACCATATCAACAAGAATGAAATAAAGAATGCTTTACCCAAGAACCACACTACTGAAGGGATATAATCCATAACAGCATTAAAGCCGTCCCATCCCGGAACATGTAATGGCATCCAGCCTCCCAAGAACAATAGTGAAGCGATTCCCGATACAATGAACAAATTCAAATATTCGGCAAGATAGTAGAAACCGAAATGGATACCTGAATACTCTGTGTGGTATCCTGCAGTCAACTCATGTTCTGCTTCAGGCATATCAAATGGTCCACGATTAGTTTCAGCATTTGCAGCAATAAGATAAATTATAAATGCAATAAATGCCGGAATATGTCCTTTAAACAAGAACCAACCATCGGCTTGTGCTTCAACCAACCCTGTAATTGACATTGTTCCTGCCAACACAACAATAGTTAGAATAGACAATCCCACCGACAATTCATAACTTACCATTTGAGCTCCGGAACGCATTGCACCGATAAGTGTATATTTATTGTTACTTGACCAACCGGCAAGTAAAATACCCAATACACCGATAGAAGACGCCGCAACCATAAAGAATACACCAATATTAAAATCAATGATTTGCAAACCATTACCCCATGGCAAACATGCAAATGTAAGCATTGATGCAATAATCACCAAGTATGGTGCAAGTGCAAACAAGAAACGGTCAATATTTTCAAGACGAATAAGTTCTTTAATAAGAATCTTGAACATATCGGCAAACACTTGCAGTAATCCCCAAGGACCTACACGCATAGGACCAAGACGACATTGCATCCATGCACATAACTTACGTTCATAGAAAATGTAGAACAATGCTAAAAGTGCATACACCAAAAGTAATGCTACACCTATCAACACACATTCCACCGTTGTTGTTAACCAGCCGGGCATAAAGCTCATAAGCAACTCATGTATCCAACTTGTAACTATACTGAAATCAAACATATCTGTTATTTTTTCTTTAAATTACTATTCTGTGTTAATTTTATCGGTCTATATCAGGAATTACATAGTCCATTGACGCTGAAATGGTAATCAAATCGGCAATCTTATATCCTGCACAATATCTATCCACAGCACCTATATGGTTCAAACCCGGACTATTGAAATGCATACGATAAGGATTCTTTCCTCCATCGCTTTCGATATATACACCAAATGCACCACGGCTTGCTTCAACTTCTTGGAACCAATGTCCTGCAGGTAATTTAACAATCTTCGGTACCTTTGGAGCTGCAATTTCTGTTCCTTCTTCTTTTTCCAACATATCACAAAGTTGTTCAAGCATGCTCACACATTGCATAACTTCGTCCATTCTCACCATGTAACGAGCGAAACTATCACCTTCATTATATATGATTTCATCAAATTTCAATTCATCATATACACCATAAGGTGCATGTTTACGTACGTCACAAGACCACCCGGAAGCACGTCCGTTAGGACCGCTTGTTCCATAAGAGATTACATCTTCCTTAGAAACCACACCAACACCGATAGTTCTGTTTCTGAAAATAACATTACCTGTAACCAATGTGTGATATTCTTTCACACGTTCCGGCATAATTGCGCAAAGTTCACGCACATCTTTTATCAAATCAGGATGAATATCGGCAGCCACACCACCAATTACATGATAGTGTTGTGACATACGACCACCTGTTGTCTTTTCAAAAATATCCATTATCTGTTCGCGTTCACGGAATGCGTAAACGAATGCTGTTGTAGCACCCATATCCATAGCCATACAGCCAAAAGACAACAAGTGTGATGAAAGACGCATCAATTCATCAAACAATGTACGGATAACTTTAACACGATGAGGTATTTCCAATCCCAAAGCCTTTTCTATACATAAGCACAAGCAATGACGATTTTGGAATGAACTCATATAATCCATACGGTCAGTAAAGAATAATGTTTGCGGATAAGTCTTTGCTTCACATAATTTTTCTATACCACGATGGATATATCCACACACCGGAACCACCTTATTAATAGTTTCACCATCAACAGAACATCGAAGACGCATTACACCGTGAGTTGAAGGGTGCTGAGGACCGAAATTCACGACATACTCATCATCCCCGAAAATTTTATAATCGGTTTTTGACAATTCTCCGTTCTCACTTTCTGTTACAACAAAACTATCATCTTCATTTTCTTCCGATTCAAGGCGGATTGGATTCAATTCCGGACTATCGTCATAGTTTTTTCTCAATGGATAACCAACCCAGTCGGTACGCATAAACAAGCGACGCATATCAGGGTGCCCGATAAAGACTATACCATAGAAATCAAAAACTTCACGTTCCTGTATTAATGCTACTTTCCATAAGTCACTCACACTGTAAAGCATTGGTTTTTCAAGATCGGCTGTAGCCACTTTTACACTCACTTTTTCTTGAGTTGTAGTAGAAGTAAGGTAATACATACAACCTAGAGTTTCTTTCCAGTCAACTCCGGTTACCGACACCAAATAGTCGAAGCCCAATTCTTCTTTTAGCTTCTTTGCCAAAGAATGCCATTCTTTATCTTCTACATTCACCAAAAGGTATTCACCTTCTTCAAATGTAGCCGACGGACAAAGGCTTGCGATTTTTTCTTGTAAATTCACCATATTATATATATGTGTATTTATATTGCTATTTTTTTATCTGTTTCTCACTCTCTTTTGGCAATTACTTCATCAATTCTACTTCTTCAGGATGTTCGTTCAAGAAATCCTTCAATTTTTCTTGACGATTAACTCCACCAAAATATTTTTGAAGTTTAATTTTACGTTGTAATTGCATCATTCCATAATACATAGCTTCCGGTCTTGGAGGACATCCGGGAATATAAACGTCCACAGGAAGAATTTTATCCAAACCTTGCACAACACAATGTGAGCCTTTAAACGGACCTCCTGAGATATTACAGCTACCGGTTGCTATTACATATTTTGGTTCAGCCATTTGTTCATATAGACGCATTAGAACAGGAGCCATGCGATAAGTAATAGTACCATTAACCATCAACAAATCGGCTTGACGAGGAGAGTTTCGAGTTACCTCAAATCCGAAACGAGCCATATCGTGACGAGCTGCTCCCAAATGCATAAATTCAATAGCACAACAACTTGTTCCAAAACACAATGGCCACAAAGAATTGGCACGACTCCAGTTTATAAGGTTATCAAGAGTGCTAACTACCACATTAGCGCCACTGGCGTTAAGTTCTTCTACAAGTTTATCGATATATTCGTTGTCCTTGAAGTCTTCGCGAACCATACTTTTTATTTTCACTTCCATTCCAAAGCTCCTTTCCGCCAAGCATAAGCCAAGCCTAAAATTAATACTGCCAAGAAGATTCCAACACTAATAAGCCCTGCAGTTCCCAAAGTTTTGCATATTACAGCCCATGGAAATAAAAACACTGTTTCCACATCAAACATCAAGAACAAAATAGCAAACAAGTAATATCCTACCTTAAATTGCATCATGCTCTCACCTCTCGTTGGAACACCGCACTCATAAGACTTACCTTTCTGCAATGAGAAAGACTTCGGCGATATTAGCGCTGCAATGATAAGAGCTGCTGCCACAAGTCCAACACCTGTAAGCAACGCTGTCACCATTAGCGTTGTACTTTGAATACTTAATAACTCCATAAAATATTAATAACTCAATTTATATTTATCAAATAAAAAAAATTATGAGTCCCTTCACAGCCTCTGCCGGTATCAAGACCCACATTCACATCTTTCATGCCTATATAAACGACAATAAGCGCACACATTACTGCACACGCTACTACAGCCTGTAATATTTACATTACACAAAAGATGCATCAAAAAAATTCAATTAAGTACTTAATAAACGAGACATGGCAATAGTTTCTCAATTATCAACCTATATTGGCACGACCTCATTTTGCATGCAAAGATAATGATTCTTTTCTTTCTATTCTAATTTTTAACACATTAATTCTAGTCTTTTTTTCATTACACGTATAGACATTTATAACCTATATAAAAATGTCTAACCTATCAATATTTATTTTCACTATAAATAGTGATTGTGAAAACTGATTTATTAAATTACTTTTGCACCCGATATGTTACGTTTTTTAAAATATATAAAATTTATAGCCATTGTAATAGGAGTATATAATCCAATACACATTTCGGCACAAGTTTCTAAGACTGCAACTGATACGGTTTTAGTACTTAATGACATTACAATTACAGCCATCAAACAAGGCGTAATCAACACAAACAACACTTCAGCAATAACCGAGTTAAAACAACGAGATATTGAGAAGTTGAACATTTCGGTAGCAAAGAACATAAGTGAAATTGCACCAAATGTATATATGCCCGACTACGGTTCACGCATAACATCTTCTATTTACGTAAGAGGTATGGGTACTCGTATTGATCAACCGGTAGTTGGTATGAATTTCGATAACATTCCTATTATGGATAAGAATAATTATGACTTCGACATTACTGATATTGCACGTATTGAAGTGTTGCGAGGTCCACAAAGCACTCTTTTCGGAAGAAACACGATGGGAGGATTAATCAATATATATACCCTATCACCTCTATCTTATCAAGGAATACGCTTTTTAACAGAACATTCAACCGGTAACACTTATAAAGCGGCAGCATCCATTTACCATAAACTCAACAACAAATTCGGTATCAGTTTCAGCGGACAATATTTCACTTCCGATGGTTTTTTCACAAATAAGTACAACAACGAAAAGTGTGAAAAAGAAAAACAAGGAGGCGGGCGATTGAAATTACAATGGCATCCCACACGAAATTTACACATCGACAATGTATTTTATTTTTCTCTTTTAAGACAGGGCGGTTATCCTTACGAGTCGGCAACTACCGAAACCATATCCTACAACGATACTTGTTTTTATCACCGCAACACATTCAATGACGGATTAACCATAAATTGGATATTACCCCAATTTACGCTATCAAGTATAACAAGTATTCAACATATCGATGACAATATGACCCTCGATCAGGATTTTTCACCTAAACCCTATTTCACACTTACACAAGCACGCAAACAAACAACATTCACACAAGATTTCATATTAAAAGGTAAAAATTTAACTAAATACAATTGGCTTATAGGAATATTTGGATTTTACAAGCACCTCAACATGAATGCGCCTGTAACATTCAAAGATTACGGCATAGAACAACTCATAGAGAAACATCGAAACGACGCAATTCCGGCATATCCCATATCATGGGACTCTCGTGATTTTCTATTATCTAGCAATTTCAAAAATCCCAATTATGGATTGGCTCTATATCACCAATCAAGTTATAACACCGGTGATTGGACATTTTCAGCAGGAATACGTCTCGATTATGAATATAGCAAATTGTCTTACAGCAGTCAATGCAACACCGGATATAGTACAATTCAAGCAGAAGACGGCTCCATCTTTTCCCATACCGATGTAACAATCAATGATGGAGACAAACTTGACAAATCATTTTTACAATTGCTACCGAAATTTTCCGTCACATACGATATTCCCACGCTTAAGCATTCCAACGCGTTTTTCAGCATTGCCAAAGGGTATAAAGCCGGAGGTTTTAACACACAAATGTTCTCTGATGTACTTCAACAAAAAGTCATGGGAATTATGGGCTTAAGCCAAAGTTATGATATTGATGAAATGGTTAGTTACAAGCCTGAACAAAGTTGGAATTTCGAAATCGGCACACACTTGGAAAGCGAAAACAAACATTTATCGGGGGATTTATCCTTATTTTACATACATTGTTCCAATCAACAACTCACATGTTTTCCCGATGGAAACACAACCGGACGTTTAATGACAAATGCCGGCAAAGCACGTAGTTTTGGTGCCGAACTATCTTTAAAATGGATACCTATCAACAATTTGATTATTAACACAAGTTATGGCTACACCAATGCAAAATTCATTGAATATGACAATGGGAAACAAGATTTTGCAGGCAACTATATTCCATATGCACCAAGTAACACAATGTTTGCCGGTATATCTTATACAATTCCTGCAAAAAAATCTTGGTTAGAAGAGATTCTCATATCTACCAACGTAAAAGGGGTTGGGTCTATTTATTGGAATGAAGAAAATAATATTTCACAACCTTTTTATGCAACACTGGGAGCCGGTATCAGTTTAAAAAGCAAACATTATTCCTTGGATTTGTGGGTTCAAAACCTTACCGACACAGATTATAAAACATTTTATTTCGTATCAATAGGGAATGCATTCCTTCAACGAGGCAAACCTCGCATTTTAGGCACAACATTAAGAATAAAAATATAAACATTATAAAATCAATTAATTTATGAAACATTTATCAATTTTATTAACATTTTTCATGGCTGTTGCTTTCGTTTCTTGTGATGACAGCGATGATAATACATTAACTACGACAACATCCGTTTATCAAATCTACACAGTAACCGCAGCCGACGGTAGCACTTTAACGTTCCCTGCTAGTAACTTCGTTTATGAAGTTGATTACAACGAAAGTGAAATAGACATTACATTGAACAATGTAAAATTCAGCCCCAGAATGCCTGAAATCACAATGGAAATCAATGATATCCCTTTCACTTACACAGAAAGCGGAATAAAAATGAATGCAACCAACCTTGTTCCGGAGGTAGGTGATGAACCAATGCCTAATTATACAATTTCAACACTTTCCGGTCGCATTGCAACATCAGAACTAACCGAAAGCAGTAAATGTAAAATATCATTTGTAGTAAGTGGTGGTTTTACTGTTACAGCTTATCCTACTCCTTTGGTTTACGAATTTGAAAGCAATACTATCGTGAACAATACAGCAATTAATTCCGTAGATCAATTTACTTCCGATGATTCAAGCTATGTGCTTAAACTTGATGCAACAAATTCTACAGCAGATCTATACATTTACGATGCAAAATTTGCTGAAAGAATGCCCGCGATGAATATGGTATTCAAAAACATTCCTTTTACTGCAAACAATTCAGGTTTCACAATGAATAGCGAAGCTCTTACTCCATCTATCATTGGTAGTACAGGAAGTGAGACTCCTGCACCGAATTACACAATCTCAAACTTAAGTATAAAAGTAGACGGAGACCGCTTGGCAACCAACTTCACATGCACTATTACAGACCAAAACAATAGTGCAATTGGTGAATATAATGTATTAGCTACAGCCAACATGTTTCCTTCAGAAACCATTCAGAAATAAATTCTGATATAGCTTTTAAAAGCGTTGATTTTTTGAATCAACGCTTTTTTTATACCTTTTAATAAAATTTATAACATCATTTTTATCATTAATTATCCTAAAATAAAAAGTTTACATTAATTTTACACGCAAATTTCATTTTTAATGACCCACAACAACTACAACGAAGAAATAATCATCGAAGAACTGAGAAATGATGAAACACGCCAAAGAGCATTCAGCAAAGTAATCAAGCATTACAGCGAGCCTCTATATTGGCAAATTCGTCGTATGGTTATAGATCATGAAAATGCCAACGATATTTTACAAGAAACATTCATTAAAGCATGGATTAATATCAATCATTTTCGTGGTGACGCCAAACTCTCCACATGGTTATACAAAATTGCGACCAACGAATCAATCACATTTCTCAACAAAGAACGAAATAGACTTACATCATCAATCGACGGTGAAGATTCTTTTCTAATCAACAATCTTGAAGCCGATGAATGGTTTGACGGTGATGATTTAAAACTTGAATTACAGAAGGCAATCAACAAACTACCTGAGAAACAACGCCTTGTTTTTAATATGAGATATTTTGATGAAATGAAATACGAAGATATGTCCGAAATTTTAGGAACATCCGTTGGTGCATTGAAAGCATCCTATCATCATGCCGTAAAAAAAATTGAGGAGTTTTTTTCATCAATTGATTAAACCTTTATTTACCAATCTAGTCAAACAAACGAAATGAAAGACGAAAAATCTGACATATTATCAAAAATCGGGCGTGATTCAGGATTCAAAGTTCCTGAGAATTACTTTGATGAATTCGCCAAGAAAATGGAAGAAAAACTCCCTGAATATAAAGTTATTCCCGAAGTGAAACCCACGACATGGAGTAGAATACGTCCTTACATCTACATGACGGCTATGTTTGCCGGAATATGGTGTATGATGTGGATTTTCAACGATCTCGCAGGCAATCATAGAAATAGCTATAATTCAACGATTGTAGCAGGATTCCAAAACAGTGAAAATATTGATGAATTTATGTTACACGGAGACGTATCTGAGTATGACATATACACATACGAAGATAGTGTAGCAGCCAATGAAGAGGCTCCCGGTCATCCATAAGCGGTAAATGTATAACTAAGATTTTTTATTATGATGAAATTTATATTAAAATCATTAATACTTGTTCTTATTTTTTGTCAAGCCGATTTGGCAACAGCTGATACGACAGAAAAAGTGTCACAACAGGGTAATCGATGGATGGAAAAAATTAAAAATTTCAAACATTCATTCCTAATCAAAGAGACCGAAATGACGGACGAACAAAGTAAAGAATTTCTACCTCTTTATAAAGAAATGGAAGATAAAATCTATCAAGCAAATAAAGAAGCTCGCACATTTGAACAAGAACTATCAACCACAAGTCGAGACATTACTGACAACGATTACGAAAGAGCTGCAATAGGTCTTTCACAAGTAAAAACCAAAGAGGCTGAAATTGAAAATCAATATTTCGAAAAATTTTCAGCAATTCTTAGCAAGAAACAACTTTTCTTATTAAAACGTGCTGAAAATCGTTTTGCAATAGAAATGTTGAATCATAACAGACAAAGTAGAAAAATAAAACAATAAATAATAACTAACTTTCTTTTATACGTCAGTCTCGAAACATAAAGAAATTTAACCTTTGTTTCGAGATTTTTTATTACCTTTAATTGTTAATCAATAAACTGTAATATTATGAAACGATATATTATTTTTATCTTGACTATATTTGCTATGACATCTGTATTTTTTATTAATGCTCAAAAAACACATACAAAAAACATCATATCATCTTTTGCTACCCCCGACTTCAATTACCCGCAGACAGTCATAACCGATTCCGAAGCAGCATTAAAAACAGCTCTTTCTAAAGGCAACGGAGAAGATGTTGTGTTGGCTGTTATACAAAGCAGTATCGCAAAAAGTATGATTTCATCCGATTCTTTACCCGAAATAATCGAAGAAATCGAAAATATCACCATGAAAGAAAGTAATGAATGTATAAAATCCACCCTATTATTGCTGGAAGCTCAAATACTGAATTCTTATTACAACCGTAATCTATACAAAATATCAAGCAGAGATAACCTTAATTCTCCCATTTCATCGAATATATTTGAATGGGATTCAAAACAATTTAAGTTAAAGATTTCAAGACTTTTGGAGAATGCCTTATCTCATGAAAACACATTAAAATCCACCCCTATTAACACTTATCCTAAGTTTGTCAAGATTAATAATACTTCAATTTCAACATACCCTACAATGTATGATTTCATTGCATATAAAAGCATTGAAATATACAAAGGTTGGGGAATCACAAGCAGTTGGAACCCATTTATTAGAATATCCTCTATACAAGAAAACGATTATAGTTTGAAAATTCTTAATATATACAACAAACTGTTATCAATCCACAACGAAGGAAGCCGTCCATATATAAATGCAAAATTAGGTGAATTAAGATTCTCTGAAAACGACACAAAACAAAAATTAGATTCTTTATATATAAAATATAAAGAAAATCCTAACGTAGCTCCCATTTTAATGGATTTAGCGCAAAAAATTGAAGATGACAAAAGCAAATATCAATTATATCAATCCTATTTGAAAAAGTTTTCGACAAACGATTATACGGCATTTATACAATTACGTTCCATTAATTTGGAAACGCCAAGCGAAAAACTATCATTTAAGAGTCAATACACCTCAACCGACACAATCAGAATGCAATGTCGAGTTGAGAACTCTAATAGAATAACTGTTGCTATTTATCAAGCAGGAAGCAACGATATGTATATACGAAATAATACTTTTTTAAAATCTTCTCCTATTTTCAAGAAAGAGTATAATATTGAAGGTATTATACCATTTCTTAAAAATATGGATATAAATATCCCTCCTCTTCCATACGGAAGATATATTGCCGTAGCCTATTCCGATTATGAGCAACTCAAAACTACCAAATCATATAATACTTTTATTGTTAGTGATATTTTTTCTTTTGGCATTAATGATAACTATAATGAAAACAGACGTATTTTTACAACAAAAGCAACAACCGGACAACCATACAAAGGTGTTGACATAACCGCTATATCACGAAATAAAAACACTCCACAATTCAGCAAAACTACCAATGGATCCGGATCTGTTTCCGTAAATAGTTCCGATTATTATAATTTCAACTTTTTAAAAGGAAAAGACCGTTATAACTCAGCCTCCTATTATAGTAATTATTATGACAACGAGAATAAGAGCAAATTTTCAAGTCAAGCTCAAATTTTCACCGATTTAGCAATATATCGTCCCGGTGAAACCATCCATTTTTCCGCCGTATGTTATCGCGTAAACACTGAAAAGAAAGAACTTATACAAAATAAATCTCTCAGCGTAATTTTCTGTGATGCCAATAGTGACACCATCACGTCCACCGATATAATCACCGATGAAATGGGACGTATTTCACATGACTTTATTGTACCAACAAATAGAATGAATGGTAATTTTACAATTCATATCAAAGATAAAGAAAACAACGATTATCTTGGTGGTAATATCGTTACCGTAAGTGAATACAATACTCCTTCATTTTATATTGATTTCATCGACAAAAAAGACACTTACAGTGATAACGGCATTATTACATTAAAAGGAATTGTTAAAACTTTCAGTGATATGCCTATTGCTAATACTTCGGTTGAATGTACTCTTGAAAGAGGTTCTTTTTGGTATCTCGATTTCAATAAATGGGTTAAACTATCTACAAGAACCGATGAAATGGGAATATTTACCATTACATTTAATGCATCTGATATTAAAAATAAGGAGAATAAATTCTTTAACTATTATCGTCTTACAGCAACAGCAACAGATAAAGCCGGTGAGACTCAAAATGGTTCAATGACTTTTAGTTTAGGAAGAACTTTAAGTATGAGATGGAAATATTCTTTATCGGAACCGCTAAATATCATAGCCGACAAAATGTCAGCACTTCCCATTGAGGTGATTTCTAACGAGCAAAACAACCAAACACATTTTAATTGTATATTACAATTAACCGATAAAACCGGTAAAATCGTTTCTACTCTGCCGTTTTCATCCGATAAACCCGAATTTAATTTTAACAACATTAAATCAGGTGAATACACATTAAATGCATATCTTGAACAAGATACTGCTATCAACATTAAAGATAAAAAAATCATAATATACCGCCCTACCGACAAACAATGTCCGGTAGAAAGAGCTTTGTGGACACCTAACATTACTCAATCATGTATTCCTGGTAAAGAATCCTCTATTTTGCTAGGTAATTCTTTTGACAAAAGCCATGCCTATTATGTTATCAATTATCAAAATAAAATCTTAAAAGAAGGATGGATAACCTTGGATTCAGGGTTTACAACTTTCAAATACACTATGCCCAAAAACGCAAATTCAAATCTTTTAATCCAGTTTTACTGCATAAAAGATTTGGTACTATACAACTATAACATTAAAATTGACCCTGAAATTATTAAAACAGAAACAATATTGACAACCGAATCATTCCGAGATAAAATTACAGCCGGAGATATCGAAAAATGGACTTTACATCTTGAGACAGATGGTAAGCCTGTCGTTAATGGTGCCATTATCGGCACTCTTACCGACAAAGCCGTGAATACACTTCGTGACAACAAATGGAGTTTTTCTCCCGAATTACGTCCATTATATACGACTACGGCATTAAGCATTCAACAAAATTATAACAGATTTAATCGTTTTAATTTCAATCCCCAATATAATGAGATAAGAACTAAATTAAATCAAGCAGCTACAATTTCAGTCCCAACACTTTACCTTTACGGACAAAATTTCTTTAGTCCTAAAGCTAACATAAGAATCAGAGGGACTAGGGCAATAGGTGTTGCCGAAGAAGAAACTGCATACGATTACGGAAGTGACAATAGAGCCGTATATGCCCTTGCCAAAAATTCTTCTATCGATAATTTAGAAAGTTCTATCGTTACTGAATATAAAAGTACAGCAAAAAGAGTGGCAAACGAATCGGAACAAGAATTTTCAAATATTCCGGTACGTACAGCCGATATTAAAACCGTTTTCTGGAAACCTATGTTAATAACCAATGACAAGGGAAACGTAAATATAGAATTTAACGTACCAAATATCAATACAACATGGCAAATCCAAGCCGTAGGTTATAATAAAGATTTGGAAACAGCAACTTTACTAAAAGAAGTAATAAGCAATAAACCTATCATGGTTAAATCCAATATGCCTCGTTTCTTAAGACAAGGAGACAACACTATCTTGATTGCAAACGTTCAAAATTCAACCGATACGATTCAAAAGATTACTGCTATCATTGAAATATTTAACCCATTCAGTAATCAAACATATAAATCCAACAAAACGACTTTAGAACTTAAAGGGAAAGAAACACAGATTGTTTCCATTGATTATTCAGCATTGGATATAACTAATGCCATAGGATTCCGCATTAAGGCAACAAATGGTAAATTCAGTGATGGAGAACAGATAATGATACCTATTTTGCCGTCAATCAGCCCAATTATAGAAAGTAAACCTTTCTACATTGAACAATATATTACAAATGCAGATATAATGCTACCTGCCTTTCCAGAAAAAGCACATGTAACATTCGAATACTGCAATAATCCTATATGGTATGTTGCAACAGCCTTACCATCAATAAACGGTAATAATAAAACCACCTCTACCCAATTAGCACACTCTATTTTTGCTAATATTGTAGCTCAAAAAATTATCAAAGATAATCCAAATATTGAAAGGGCTATTGATTATTGGCAAAAGAATCCTCAAGACTCTGCTTTGATTTCAATGCTTGCAAAAAATCAAGATTTGAAAATAGGAACTATGTTAGCTTCACCTTGGATGGATGCCGGCAAAGAACAAACATTACGCATGTCTCAACTCTGTGATTTATTTAATAATGAAAAATCGAATACGGAAACAAATGAGTTGATTGATAAACTGGCAGAGTTACAACAACATGACGGTGGTTTCTCTTGGTTTAAGTATAACGGTGCCATTTCATCGGAATATACAACATTGAATATTCTTCAAATTATAGGAAAAGCCCGACAACTCAACACCATATATCAAAATGATAAATTAAATGAAATAATAGAAAACGGAATAATTTTCATAGACAAGGCTATCATTAACCGTTATAATAAACAAAAGGATAAATTGAATTTCAGCGGATATATCAATTATGCCTATACTCGTTCATTCTTCCTTGATTACTCAATGAGTGTTACCGTAAAAGAATTATACGATAAAATAATTCAATCTATCACTCAAGAATGGAAAAAGATGAATATTGTTAATAAGTCTTTTGCCATTATTACTCTAGCTAATTTCAATAAAAATATCGAAGCAAAGCCAATACTCGAATCAATAAATCAATTTAGTATCTATTCTCCAACAACCGGACGTTATTGGGATAATTTCCAAAACGGTTGGTACACTTTCTACAACAAAGTAACTCTTACCTCTTTAGCTCTTCAAGCGTATCACCGAATTGAGCCTCAAGCTAAAGAAATAGACCAGATAAGACAATGGTTATTACTCGAAAAACAAACTACCGATTGGGGTAATTCAAGTCTTGCAGTCGACGCTGTTTACGCTATATTATCATCTGGAACCAATTGGTTGAAAACAACCAATCAACCATTATTCATGATAAACGGTAAAACATTCGAATTAAATCCATTGGATAAAATACTGGGTTATGGAAAAATACAACTTGACATAAACAACATGTCTAAAAATAATTCCATATCAATTAAACGAGACGATAACACTCCGGCTTGGGGTGCCGTTTATTGTCAATACAATGCTCCAATGAAAACTGTAAAGGCAGCTTCTGTTTCAGAGCTATCTATTTCAAAAGAGATTATCAATTATAATAATCAATCTAATGAAATTAAATTCGGCGATAAAGTACAAGTACGATTAATTATAAAAAATTCACGTAATCTAGAATTTGTTACAGTAAAAGATGAACGTGCTGCATGTTTTGAACCGACAAACCAAATATCAGAGTATAAATATGAAGATGGTATAGGCTATTATCTTGAAATCAAAGATTCCAAGACCAATTTATTCTTCAATTATCTGCCTAAAGGGACTCACGTAATCACATATGACGCATATGTCACTAATTCCGGCAGTTTCAATTGTGGTATTGCAACTATTCAGTGCCAATATGCACCACAAATTACTGCACATTCAACAGGTTCGGTTATTTCTATAAAATAAGGATGAAGTTACGGTATTTTCAATAAAATGTCGTAACTTCGCATTAATAAATATTCTAACTGTTATGAGTTCAAGAATTTTCCTATCATTACCCCATCTGGGAGGCAATGAAATGAAATGGATAGAAGAAGCCTTTAAAGAGAGTTGGGTTGTCCCTTTAGGACCTAACGTAAACGAGTTTGAGCAACTTCTTGGAAATTATTTAGGGAATAAAAATGTGGTTGCATTGAGTGCAGGAACTGCAGCTTTGCATTTAGGACTCGTTGCATTGGGTATTGAAGCCGGAGATGAAGTTATATGTCAATCTTTCACGTTCTCAGCCAGCGCAAATCCTGTAAAATATCAGGGAGCAACACCCATTTTCGTAGATAGTGAACCCGATACATGGAATATGTGTCCCCATGCTCTTGAAGAAGCAATCATTGACCGAAAAAAAATTACAGGACACTACCCTAAAGCAATTATTCCCGTACATTTATATGGAATGCCGGCAAAAATGAATGAAATTCATACTATTGCCAACAAATATGGAATCCCTATACTTGAAGACGCTGCCGAAGCATTAGGTTCAACCTATTTCGGTAAAAAATGCGGTACTTTAGGCGAATATGGAGCATTGAGTTTTAATGGAAATAAAATCATAACAACTTCGGGTGGCGGAGCTCTTATCTGTCCTAACGAATCAACCGATAAATACGTCAAATTTCTTGCAACTCAGGCTCGTGAAAATAAGCCGTATTATTACCATAACGTTATAGGTTATAATTATCGACTAAGTAATATCAGTGCAGGTATAGGATGCGGACAAATGAAAGTTCTTGACGAACATGTTGCACGTCGCAGAGCCATTCATGGTCTTTATACAGAATTATTGAAAAATGTAGAAGGCATAAATGTAAAACAAAACCCAACAAACGATTTTGATTCAAACTTTTGGCTTACAACTATTACATTTGATTCAAAACTTGGTATTACACCTGAAGATATGCGTGTAGCACTTGAAGCCAAAAATATTGAAAGTCGTTGGTTATGGAGACCTATGCACATGCAACCGGTTTATAAAGACGCCCCATATTATGGTGGAAATTGTGCCGAATCTTTATTTAATTCAGGATTGTGCCTACCTAGTGGTTCTTGCCTAACCGATGAAGATATACATCGTGTAACAAATGCCATAATTGCTTTTCTAAAAAAACAGTAACAAATGGACGTAAACATAGCCTCAAAAGATATATTAATAGCGTTCGATCTTGATGATACACTTTATAAAGAAGCCGATTTCATCAAGAATGAATACGATATTTCTCTCGATAAATATACTCTTAAGACATTACAGAGCCTTAAAGAACAAGGATATCACATGGCTATTATTACCGATGGAGAAGCAAAAGTTCAACGAAACAAAATCAAATCTCTCGGTCTTGAGCAATTCATTGATACTCTTGATATAATCATTTCTCAAGAAATGGGAACAGAAAAGACCGACCGACAGAATTTTCAATATTTTGCCGACAAATATCCTAAATACAAAAAATTCTATTACATAGGAGATAATACAGCCAAAGATTTTTATTGGCCTAATAAAATGAATTGGACTACCATTTGCATTGCCGACAATGGACAAAACAAACATAAACAAAATTTTGACATTGAAGCAATGTATCTGCCCCAATATATTGTTGATGAATTTTATGAAATTCTTGAATTTATTGAAGAATAAACTTAACTATCAATTATGAACGAAACAAATAAGAAAGTAGCTTTAATTACCGGTATCACTGGACAAGACGGGTCTTTTTTAGCAGAATTTTTGTTAGAAAAAGGCTATGAGGTTCATGGTATAATAAGACGTAGCAGTTCTTTCAACACAGGTCGTATAGAACACCTTTATTTCAATGAATGGGTACGAGACATGAAACAAAATCGTACCATTAATCTTCATTATGGTGATATGACCGACTCCAGTTCATTAATTCGTATAATCAGAGAGGTAAAACCTACTGAAATTTACAATCTGGCTGCACAAAGTCATGTAAAAGTGTCTTTTGATGTTCCTGAATATACCGCCGAAACCGATGCTGTGGGTACATTACGCCTTCTTGAAGCCGTACGCATCCTTAACAGAGAGAACGTTACTCGAATATATCAGGCAAGTACATCCGAATTATATGGAAAAGTCCAAGAAGTTCCACAATCCGAAACTACACCATTCTATCCGCGTAGTCCTTACGGATGTGCCAAATTATATGGTTTTTGGATTACAAAGAATTACAGAGAAAGCTACGGAATGTATGCCGTAAATGGTATTCTTTTCAATCACGAAAGTGAACGAAGAGGAGAAACGTTTGTCACTCGTAAAATCACTCTTGCTGTAGCTCGTATCATTAATGGATTACAAGATAAATTATATCTGGGAAACCTTAATGCTTTACGAGATTGGGGATATGCCAAAGACTATGTAGAATGCATGTGGCTTATCATGCAACAAGAAGAACCGGAAGATTTTGTTATCGCAACAGGAGAATATCATTCTGTAAGAGAGTTTACCACCCTCGCTTTTCGTCGTGCTGGAATCGAACTTGAATGGCAAGGTGAAGGAGTTAACGAAAAAGGTATCGATAAAGCAACCGGAAAAGTGCTTGTCGAAGTTGACCCTAAGTATTTCCGTCCATGCGAAGTAGAACAACTGCTTGGAGATCCAACCAAAGCTAAACAAAAACTCGGTTGGAATCCTCGTAAAACATCATTTGAGGAACTTATCAATATAATGGTGGATAACGACATTAAGAAAGTACAAGAAAATCCTGATTTCATAAAATAAGGATATTATATCTAATATGGAAAAAACATCCAAAATATATATTGCCGGTCACAGAGGTCTTGTGGGTTCCGCTATATGGAACAACTTAAAAAACAAAGGTTACCACAATCTTGTGGGGCGTACGCACAAAGAACTGGATTTACTTGATGGAAGTGCTGTAAAAAGATTCTTTGATGAAGAACAACCTGAATATGTTGTATTGGCGGCAGCACACGTAGGAGGTATTATGGCAAACAGCCTATATCGTGCAGATTTTATTTATGAAAATCTGCAAATTCAACAAAATGTCATCGGAGAGAGTTTTCGACACGGTGTAAAGAAACTTCTTTTTTTAGGCAGTACATGCATTTACCCTCGTGAAGCAGTTCAGCCAATAACTGAAGATTCTTTGCTTACCTCACCTCTTGAATACACCAATGAACCGTATGCTATTGCAAAAATAGCAGGTTTAAAATTGTGTGAAAGTTTCAATCTGCAATATGGAACAAACTATATTGCCGTTATGCCAACCAATCTCTACGGTCCGCGTGATAATTTCAATCTGGAAACAAGTCACGTGTTACCTGCCATGATTCGTAAAATATATCTTGCAAAACAACTCAATGAAGGTAATTGGGACAACATACGCAAGGATTTAAATACTCGTCCTATTGAAAGTATCTTAGGAGAAGCTACAGAAAATGAAATTATAACAGTTTTAGCAAAATACGGTATTCACAACGATCATTTGCTCCTTTGGGGTAGCGGAAAACCAATACGAGAATTTCTATGGAGTGAAGACATGGCAGACGCGTCGGTTTTCATTATGGAAAATATAAATTTCAATGATACCTACACCGGAGAACCCGTAGCTCCATGTACACAAGAAATGGCAAAACGAGAAATTCGCAATTGTCACATCAATATAGGAAGTGGTAAAGAAATTACCATTGCTCAACTTGCCAACCTGTGCAAAAATACAATAAACTATAATGGAGAAATCAAATGGGATAAGTCAAAACCTGATGGAACAATGCGTAAACTCACCGATGTTTCTAAATTACATGCTTTAGGATGGCAACATAAAATGGAAATTGAAGACGGTGTAAAAGCTCTGTTTGATTGGTATATCAAAAATTTATAATTAAACCTCATAAACTAACAATATTATGAATATCAAAAAGATTCTTTTTTTCGCAATGAGTATTTGTACATTGTCGGCTGTTGCTCAAAACACAGCGCAAGAAGCTCAAGACCAAGCACATAAGTACACCGATTATTATTATCAACGTAAATCATTGTTTGCTGAACTTCCTATTACCGGTGAAGATATTGTATTTTTTGGCAATAGCCTTACAAACGGTGGTCGTTGGCATGAAATGTTTAACAACCCAAATATCAAAAATCGTGGTATTGTAGGTGATATTGTTCAAGGTTTATATGATCGCGCCGATTTAATTCTTAAAGGTCATCCTAAAAAAATATTCCTTCTCATAGGCACAAACGATATATCTCACCACGTGGGTGCTGACAGTATTGCAAGAGCTCTTGACAAACTTATAGCTCGCATCAAGGCTGAAAGCCCTACTACCGAACTTTACATGCAAAGCCTTCTTCCATATAACAATGATTTCAAACGCTACAAGAACCTTTTTGACGAAGAAAATACCGTTCTTTACGCAAATGTACTTTATGAACAGGTGGCACGCAAACACAATGTACCTTGGATTAATCTATTCCCTTGGTTTGCCAACCGCGAATGTAAATTGCGTAAAGAGTTAACCAACGACGGATTACACCTAAAATCCAACGGATACAAAATTTGGCGTGATGAAATTGCCAAATACGTTGAAGACAACCTTGAGTTCCACCCCACCGACCTTTACCCATACAGCACCAATGATATTATTATGCTTGGAGGAACACTTGTTGGATATGCCGAGTGGCACGAACTTTTAGGTATGGCAAACGTAAAAACCCGCAGTATGGGCGATGTATGTGATTATATGCACTCTTCTGCTAAGAGTTATGCTAAAAATAAACCTAAAAAAATCGTATTGCTTTCAAGTTTCAATCATGACAAAAACGCGAAAAAAGTTAACGTTACCGCTAATTTCAGCGTTGATACCATTGTGATGTCTATGGAAAAGGCTATTCTTGCTGTAAAAGAAGTTTCTCCTGAAACAGAAATCATTCTGCAAAGTATTATTCCTGTCAACTCTTCTTATGAAAAATACGCAGACTTCAAGGCAGTTGGAAAAAAATTCAAAAAAGCTAACAAAGAACTGAAAAAACTTGCAAAAAAGCACAAAGTTGTATGGGTAGATATCACCACTGCTTTAAGTGATGAAAATGGAGACTTAAAAGCTGAATACACAAACGACGGATACCACTTGATGGGAAAAGGATACGTCGCATGGGCTAACGAAATTAAGAAAGTTTTAAAATAAATAAAATTCCTCTAATGGCTACTTGAAAAACAGGTAGCCATTATTTATTTCTATACACCATTCAAGCCACATTACTGGCAATGAAAGACATTACAGGTAAAACTATATGGCTCTTATTCGGAAGTATTCTCTTAGTCACAATTCTCCCATACCACAAAAACGAAACCACCTAAATATTTTATAGTATTAACACTAATTAACTTTCTGGGGGTAAAACCGCCCCTTTTTATTAAATTTGCAATTAATTTAAATTATTTTCAATTATTGCTAAATAGGTATCACAATGAGACACAACAAGAAAACACGCAGTATATATAAATTACACATAATACTGATATTATTGATAGTTAACAATTTAATTGCTTTAGCTAGCACGACCTCTACAACAGAGCACTCCAATTTAGCTGATTCAACAAAATTGCTACAAGAAAAAGGTTTTACTCTAGTTGAACAAATGCCACAATTTCCCGGAGGAGAAAAAGCGATGATGGATTTTTTATCACGCAATATCAACTACCCTCAAAGAGCTATGGAAAATGGTATTCAGGGGAAAGTGGTTGTTCAATTTGTTGTTACAAAGAATGGTACTATAGGAGAAGTGAAAGTTATTCGTAGTATTGACCCCGATTTAGACAAAGAAGCAATCCGTCTATGTAAGTCCCTTCCTAAATTCATTCCGGGTAAGATGAACGGACAACCGGTAAACGTGTGGTACACTATGCCAATCACATTTAAACTACAGGAATTAGATAATAGCTCAGATAATACCTCTCAAATTCAAGGGACTAATAATCTAATAGTGAAAGCGTATGGAGATAAAACAAATAATCCGGTATCTATTAATTCTTTAGCTATAGTAGAAGATGATATTGTAACAGCAGTTGATATGTTCCCTGAATTTCCGGGAGGAAATACTGCGTTAATGAAATTCTTATCACACAATATCAACTACCCTCAGAAAGCCATGGAAAATGGTATTCAGGGGAAAGTGGTTGTTCAATTTATTGTAAAAAAAGATGGAACGATAGGTACAGTTAAAGTTGTCAAATCGGTTCATCCTCTTCTTGATGAAGAAGCTAAGCGTTTAGTAAAAATGTTGCCTAAATTTGAACCGGCATACCGAGATGAAAAACCGGTAAACACTTGGTACACCTTGCCGGTTACATTTAAATTACAGGGATTAGATAAAAAGCCAACGCTATTCACAGTTCTTACAGAAGTTGATAAGAATCCTCAATTTATAGGAGGGGAAGAAACTCTTAGACTTTTTATTAGGAATTTTAGGTATCCGGAAACAGCATTTATCAAAACTAAAAAAGGAAAAATGCTAAGAAACTTCCAAGGACAAATAGATGCACATTTTCTTATTAAAGATGATGGAACTGTAGGAGATATAAAGATTGTGAAATCAATTCATCACTCTGTTGATGAAGAATTTAAACGTATAATTAAATCGTTTTTATTTGAACCGGGTATTAAAGATGGGAAACCTATTGATACATGGTGTTCCATATCTTGTTATTTTAATAAAAGGGAGGTTCTATAAATTAATCCATTGTTAATCAGTGTATTATTTGTATATTT
>CAZTFX010000024.1:0-28307 GCA_964613095.1 uncultured Muribaculaceae bacterium
ATTTGAACGAATATATTTCCATGGACTTCGAAATGGGCTTTATCGACAGCTTCGAGGATATTATGAACATGGAAACGGGGCTTTTGAAGTACATTATGAACCTTTTGAAAACGGAATACGCGAACGAAGTGGAGCTTTTGCACGTTGATATTCCCGAAATCAAGGAAATTCCTGTGCTCAAATTCATGGAAGCGAAAGAAGTGATCATGAAGAAATTCAAGTATCAGCCGACGGACATGAAAGACTTTGACCCCGAAGAAGAGCAGATCCTTGGCAAATATGCGAAGAAGCAGTTCAATTCCGACTTCATTTTCATCACCCATTATCCGTCCAAAAAACGTCCTTTCTATACGATGGACGACCCTGCCGACCCCGAATACACCTTGTCGTTCGACTTACTTTTCAGAGGGTTGGAGATCACTTCGGGCGGTCAGCGTGTGCACGATTACAACGAGCAGGTCGCGAAAATGGAAAAGCTGGGCATGAACCCCGAAGAATTCGCAACCTATTTGATGCTGCATAAATACGGCGCGCCTCCTCACGGCGGGCTTGGGCTTGGCTTGGAGCGTTTGACGATGCACCTTTTGCGGGGAACATTTTTACCGACACTCCGGCTTTTTCAGCCACATTGTGTCCCCATATTCCCGCAGCATTTATTGTAACGTAAGCATAAAACTTACATATTTCTTTTGTTTTATGATTTACGGCTTCTACACCTACAACAATACCATTTTCAATTATTAAAGAAGCAACTTCATGATAGGTCAACAAATCGGCTCCGTGCAATTTTGCGTCAAGTGCGTTTGCCATCGTCAATCGGAAAGGATCTACAGCACCATCCGGGACTCTCACCGCACCAATCAAAGTAGGATTTACCGCCGGTTCAAGAATCTTAGCTTCTCTAGGATCTATAATCTCGGCTCTGATACCGGCAGCCGTACAAGACTCCACAAATTTAGCTTGATAGGCAAGATCATCTTCGGGGAGGGTAATAAACAAGCCATCCGTTTCTTCGACACAATGACTTGCAATCTTGCGCAACAACATATTCTCTTCAATACATTCACGAGCCGACTCTCCATCGGTTACAGCATATCTAGCTCCACTATGAAGCAGACCATGATTGCGCCCTGTAGCACCATTGGTAAAATCAAACCTTTCAAGAAGTAAGGTTTTCAATCCTCGCTTAGCGCAATCTCTGGCAGTACCGGCACCTGTAGCACCACCACCAATCACTATCACATCATATTGTTTCTCGTGTGTTACGCCCATAATATATTCTTTTATAAAATCCACCTATCTATGATTGGCAGTTTTCATATTTAAAAACATCTTTTCAGGAAGTTTTACATGGTTGCATTTCGAAAGCAACAACGTTTTACTTCGAAACAAAGATATAGTATTTATTTTTCACAAACAAACATTTTCTTAAAAATTTTACTTCATTTTAATCTATTATATCAGATTTGATATATTTTATACACCTATTTATATATTAAAAGCGTTTGCCTATTCCGACAATTTTATATATCTTGCAAAAAATTATTCATACACTGAGAGATATTCATATAACCATGACAAAGGAAGAACGATATAACGCGATTATGAACCTACTGTTACAACACGATTCTATGCCTGTAACAGAGCTTGCCGACAAGTTAAACGTTTCATCGGTAACAATAAGAAAAGACCTTACAGAGCTGGAAAAGGCTCAAAGACTTTATCGCAGCCACGGCAAAGCAATTCTTATCAGTCCCTATGCCCCAAATCGTTCCATCAGCGAAAAAGAAAAATATCACACTGACGAAAAACAGATTATCGGTACATGTGGTGCCCAAATGATAGAACCTAACGATTCTATCATAATAGCATCAGGAACCACGGTACATGCTCTTGCCCGCAATATAGCTCAATCATCGCCACTCACAGTGATAACTTCATCAATGAAAGTATCGGAAATTCTTGCCGTTGCCGACAACATTACCATTATACAATTAGGAGGTACATTGCGCCACAGCAGTCTTTCGGTAGTAGGCAACAACGCTGAAGAATTCCTCACCAATTTCGCTTGCAGCAAGCTTTTTATTGGCGTTGACGGCATAGATCTTGATTTCGGGATAACAACGACCGATATGCAAGAAGCGTCACTTAACCGCGTGATGATGAAAGCCGCTCAAAAGACAATTGTAATTGCCGATAGTTCTAAATTTGGTCGCAGAGGGTTCAGTAAAATAGCAAATATTGAAGACATCGACCATATTATAACCGATAGTAAAGTTTCTCCTCTTATCGTAAAACGAATTGAGGAAATGGGAATCCGACTCACTATTGCCGAATAAAGGACATTTCAAATTCAAGAAAAACTCCAAGCACAGCAAAAAAACTTCGAGAATTGTTTTGTAGTTCCGAAATAATGCGTACCTTTGCATTCGGATTTGCGCATGTGGCGTAATTGGTAGCCGCGCTAGACTTAGGATCTAGTGTCGAGAGACGTGGGGGTTCGAGTCCCTTCATGCGCACCAAGAGAAAGAGGTTCATCACAACGATGGACCCCTTCTTCTTTCTTATGAATACTATTCACAAACATAAGTTTTCATGTGCGGTTTCAATGGAGCATCCAAATTAACCAAAACCAACTTATTTTTAGAAAGTTCTTTTATAAATAATCCCACAGTACCCATTTCACCCTTTCGATAAAAGCGGTAAATCAAGAAATCACCATTTTTATTCTTCTTGACATATTTACTATGCTCAAATTCATCGTCACTTTTATCTGATAAGTAATAATCCCACGATAAAACTTCAGCTTGCCATCCTCCTTTTGTCTTATAAGGACGTGGTTTTATCATTTTATCAGATACAAAGTAGATTACATCTGAGATATCATCAACATTTCTCCACTGTTTTCCTGAAAGTTTATCTATTGTAAATGTTCCAAAGTCTGTATTTACTCCTACTACAAAGTCTACACATTCTGCTTCAGAGGGATATACGCATTTCATTGATATTTTATTTGATGATAAACTCACAAACTCATAATTCACCGGATACCATATATCATTGTCATTCTTTTCTTTTATCACAAGATATTTACCCGCTGACTGCTTCCCCTTTTTATTATTGTCAAATGTGGTAACAACTGTATCAGAAAAATAAAACTCTCTGATTTGCCATTCCGGAACATCTGTTTTTCTTTCCTCTGATAACACACAACGCAACAATGTTTTATCTCCAAACAAATATTCAACGTTCATAGAATGTCCTGTTTTAGAATCAATTTGGCTCCACACTTTTCCCACCATTGACACCATCGTAAATTTAGTTTCATTTACCTCTTGAGCTGTAAGATTTCCTATAGAAACCAACAACAGCAGTAAAAATAATACTTTTCTCATACCTATTCTATATTAAAAATTATTATTCACAAACATGAGTTTGACGTCGTAATAGCATATTTCCCCCTCTTTCCGGATCTGGTACAGTTTCTAGTATCATCAACTTTTCCGATAAATATAATATTTTAAAATTATAAGACATTTTTTCACCTCCATATTTCATATCATAATAACCGCAATAGTTAATATGATTACCATTACGTCTCCTTTTTGCTTGATCGCTATAACTAAAATTATAATCAGGCTTATTTGACAATTTATAATCCCATGAACGAATCTCTGTTATATAACCTCCTTTTGTTTTGCGCCAAAAAGGACCTCCTATCTTACTTTCTGTGAAATAATAACACTGTAAAGATCTATCTTTAGATTTTTTTCTTATAAGCCTCCACTGCTTCCCTACTAGCATATCCATAATAGTTTTCTTTTTTATCGTGTCTATTTCGGAACTCATTTTTTGTTGAGATGCAAGCTTCAGTTGTTCGTCTTCACTTAAATCTCGTTCATAGGCTTGCATTATAGCATTTCCTACCATTTCTTTTACCGTTACCATATTCCCACCCGACAATAACTCCACTCGGTAATTTACGGCTATCCAATTGCCTGACAGGTCTAGCTCATTTACAACTATGTAATCACCTTCACTCGCATTTCCTTTCTTACTCCAGTCAAACTCAGCTTCAGGTTGATTGGACATATAATACTCATATATCTTTTTCAATTCTATGGTATCTTCTCCACTATAAATCGGAACAATTCTTGTTACATGTGTCTTCGTATAACGTTCTATATATCGACTGCGTTTATAGGTTATGGTATCTAGCCGATACCAATCATCTTTCATCAATTCCGCTTGTTGTGGCTTGCGCTTGGCATGTTCCGCATTTTGAGAATACAAACTACTCTCAAATATTTGAGTGGCATAACCTTTAGGATATACACATTCCAATTCCAATCGATTCTCCGACAACGTAGCTATATCGTAAGTCGCCGCCTGCCAATTGCCATCACTATCCAATTCGTTAACTACAATATAGCGACCATTTATACGCTTTCCAACCTTCTTTCGTTCAAATCTTGTTACAATTGTGTCAGATAAATAATATTCTCTTAACATCCACTGAGGAAATTGAGTTTTGCGATTTTCCGGCATATTACACCTTACAAAATACTTATTATTGTAAGTATATTCTAAATTTGTTCTTTCTCCGGTTTTCAAGTCTAACTCATACCATATTTTATTCGTTAACAATTGTTGGGTTGAAATTATATTACCCGTAGTTTTCTTCTCTTTTATTTCTTGACTATAATACATTCGTTCAAGGTTACTGAGATGATTTTTGTCTTCCACTCGCAAGTAGTCTTCCTTCAGTTTTTTAATCTCCAAGCAGATTGTATTACGGTCAAATCTATTTTTATCTCCTTGTATTATCAGATAGCTCCCATTTCTATATTTTCCTACTTTCGTACTATCAAAACTTTCTTCATATCGATTGGAAAGATAATATCGCTGTACACGTGCTTTAGCGTTACCTACCGAATCGACTCCCACTATTATACGTTGGGTTCCGGTGAAGCGGATGTAAAAATTTTCATGTGCTTTCATTGTTGCCACATTAAACTCATGCCAATCTTTATTTATCAACAATTCCATTGTGGATTTACCTTGTACTTGTATAGGCACAAGGTAAATCATTATTATTGTTGATATAATTATAGCTCCTAATTTATTCATCTTAATAGAAATTTGTTTTATATCAATTTATTGCGAAATCATTTTCATCGGCTAATGATTTCGCTCCATTTATCCCATAGATAACAATATTATCACATCCGGAAAAATAACTTTCATTTACCACATATGTACCTCCCGAATCAGGGTCAGCATAAATCAAATCTCCATCATATTGAATACCCAATACCAACACATAATGATTATTTTTTCTAATTATAATTACATTACCACTTGCAGTTTCCGCAAATGAGGTTGTTGTACCCATACTGAATTGGTTTCTCATAAACAAACTGTTTGTTTCCAAAACTGTTGATTCATCCGGAGACATCCCTGTTAATTCTGTATAATATAGACATAACTCTTCTTCTGTTTTTTCTTCACCATATGCTCTATACGCCATTGACAATACAGCCATTGAGCACATTCCACTTATACAATCATAAGATTCACCACGTATATTATCATTTTCATGAGGCACATAAACTATAGGAGTCATATTTACCACACATATACAATTAACTTCTCCACAATTGGTACAGCAGATACATGGATGCTGGTTACAATTGTCACATGTATCTATTGGAAGCGGATCAGGTTCGGGTGTAGGGAGTGGTTCAGGACAAACGCATGGAGATTCTCCACAAATATCACATCCTTCATTATCACAATCGCAACTAGTACGTCCACATGATGGACAAGTTTCTGTACAATCACACATTCCATTTAAACCTCCGCAAATAGGGCAAAAGCTATCATAATCATGTCCACAAACAGAATATGGAATATGACAATATGGACATATTCCATATTCGTAGTATCCACAAACCATACATATTCCTCCATTCTTAGGTAATGTGTGATTAAAACATTGAGGACAATCCCAATAATCACAAAAATCACATAGTCCGGTAGAAGCATTATAATCCCTAAAACAAACATCACAAGAACCTCCAGCCCTGCTCATTGGTTGTAGACCGGATTGTGCAAATAAATTTATGCTTACAATATTGTATTTATCTGAAGAATGTTCGTGAGAACAAGTTTCACCTTCGTAATGTTCATGAGAGCATACATTTAGTTTCTCTTTGGTTATTAATCCCACCATTTTACCATCTTTGTATCTTATACCTCGAAATATAGTTCCGTCAAGGTGTGAAGTAAGAGTTATTCCTGTAAAATCGATATAATAAGGATAATATCCTATTGTGTCAATCCTCTCCTTATTTGCAGTAGCATAATTGTTCTCCGGCATATACGTAACAACATGCATATACACTTTTGTTCCTTTCTTTCGTATCACTAGACGCGAAAATGTGGTTGATTCTTGAATTTCGGTTTCCCCATTCTTGGTTACAGATACTCTTGATAAAATTTCTTCGGGTGTTTGTAAATTCACCATCAAGACTTGCATGCCATTAATGTTATCATACTTCACATTGTCCCATAATGGAATAGCTTCGGCTATAAAAGATAACGCACTTCGTGATTCAGTGTTTCCCACTTGGTTGATTGGTAATCTTACTGTTTTACCGTGATTTTGTACCATAGCTTTTGCTATTAACAATAATTCGGTTTCATTCTGTTCCTTATAAGAAGATTGATAAGAAAAATCTTCAGTACAAGATAATAGAAAACCTATTGCCATTGCTACACTCATTAAAGCTCTTAATTTTTCTGTCATAGTTGTTTAGTTTTTGGAGGTTAAATATAAAATAATTCATACTTTACTTGAACTTTGTATAAAGTTACTGAATTGTGTGATAAAATCAAAAAAACATATTTATTATTATGAATAATTAACAAAAAATAGTTGCGAAGCCGGAAACCGACTTCGCAACAAAATCCCACGCCGAACCTCCCAGAAAAGATGAGAGGGTTTTCCTTTTTAACAAATTCTAATTTTGAGGTTTTATTTCGTTTATTTCCCAAAATAGACCTTTCTTTCTTACATTACTTAAATCTACTTCTTGAGAAAATTTACCTTTTTTCAATTCACCAAGTTTTATATCTTTCACAACTACACCACCTCTTGTGAAGCATATTGCAGCATTATCTATATCTTTCAAAATATCACATTCGAGAAGATATTTTCCATCACCCAAATCGGTAGTTTTCAAGCCAAATGCCCATTTATTAAATTCACCAACCACAAGCTTAGGTTCTCTGTAGGTAGGATCATTGAGAAACTCTACGAAATCACACATTTCTCCGGCTTTTACTTCAATTGTCTTTTCTACAGTTTCATAGCCTTCTGCTTCCATTTTCACCGTGTATTTGCCCGGTTTTACATTCCAAAATACAAACACGCCATTATAATTGTTATCAGTCTTATAAGTTCCCGCAATATTTCCATTAGAATCGATAAGTGTAACATCGGCGCCGTTCAATGGCTGATACATATCATGAGAACCTTTTATCCAGTTATGGAAACGTTCATGCGTCATCACACGTTTTTCATCTTTCACAGCACCAGATACTACACCATAATCAGGTTGATCGGCTCCGAAATAATCACAATAGAATCTATACAAGTTCCAAGCATGCAATTTTGCATAATCTTCATTCAACAAGCGATGTGTCTCAGGACGATAATCATGGAAAGTTCCTTCTACAAGGAAACCCGGAACATTCAAATGGCGAAGCACGCCCAATGAATAGCCCAAAAATGGTTTATCTTCGGTAACAATAAGTCTTGGTGACCAAACTGTAATATCGTTATCCATCAAATATGATATCGACATTGTTGCTTGGTGGCGACTTAAAGCCATATTAGTAACGTTTTTCCCAAGACCATTGGAGTCCTTATTATATAAGTTCAAAAAATAATTCACTCTGGCTCTTGAACCTGCAGCATTAGTGTGAATTGAAATAAATGCATCGGCACCGAATTCATTAGCATCTTCTCCTATCACTTTCAATTTCTTATCATCTATTTCTCGATTAAGCACACGTGACATTTTAACAGTTGCACCGGCTTCTTCAAGCAATCGTTTCAATTCCAACCCCTTAATCAGGTTACACTTTGACTCCCAAAAACCATTGGTATCAAGCGGTTCGTAATTGATTGTAGGGACATTTCTGTCGTTACCTTTTACTAGTAACAGTGTACCATCTTCATTAAACACAGAATCGGCTCCACCATTCCAATATCCACCATGACCGGGGTTAATATAAATTTTCACTCCCGATAAATCTTTCGCTTCCATGCCGATAAAAGTACTTGCGACAATTGATAAAGCAATTAATATTTTTTTCATATTCTGTTATTATTTGGTTTCATTAATCATCATTTCCAAAACTTCAAAACCTTTTTCCAAAATAGCGTCTTTTCCCTGTGCGATTTCTTCTTCGGTCATATCCACTTTACATCCAGGAGACGGTTCAACGCCAAACTCAGTAACCACACCATTACTATCGGTAATTTCACTTGCCGACATTCTCACAAACCATCCATTAGGCATATCATAAGTAAATGGCAATCCGCTACCACCGCCTGTAGTGTCACCCACTACTCGAACATTAGGCAAATTCTTCATTATAGACACAAAATTATTGGTAGCACTGAATGAAGAACGATTTGTAAGAATTACCACCGGTTTCAAATATTTTATGCGAGTAGATTCAGCAGGTTCAAAGAAATAATCGTATGGTTCAGAGAAGTCTTCATGTCCCGGACCGGTTTTATGAGAAATAGCTCCTGCGTGCAATCGTTCTGTGATAAAACGAGCTACCAACGTCTCTACATTAGTAAGAAAACCGCCACCATTATCACGCACATCGATAATCAGACCATCACTGCTTGCAAGATAAGCAAGCACATTATCTAGATTTCCTTCACCTATTCCACTGGTAAAATCTCCATAATACATGTATCCGAAATTATTGCTCAAAACTGCATATTTTATTCCGGATGCCTGTCTATAATCAAAATTCAAATAGTACTCATTTACAACTCGTTCATCATAGTTCTTAGGGTATTGTTCCCAAATCCAATAACGAGAGACATCCCATGCAGAAACTAAATTGGTATGTCCGTCACGCAATTCTTTCAACATTTCGGCACAAACCTCAAAAAGTGCTGTCGATGACATATCGGGACGTAATTGAGCGCGATATTTTTGTCCTATTGAAACCCAATCGATATTTTTATATTTAAAAAAGCAATAATGTTGGTCTACATTAGTCCATAAAGCATCAAAATTTCCGTATGGGTCATTATTAAATTCTTCTTGTTCATGACATGCCGAACACGTCATCACAATGACTATCACACATAATATATATCGGAACATTTTCATATCATGTACTTTATTAATTAATACATAGCCGAAATAATTCTTGCTTTCTCACTTAAATCGGAGCCGGGTTTCACACTCATCCATTCCCCACACACTCCCAAAACGAATGAATTGCGAAAAATCTGAGTATTCAAGTTGTTTATCCAACTCGTTTCTATCACTCCACGATAACCTAAACGCAATGTTGTATTACCTAAGTGCATATCGGCAGTAAGCAAATTTTGCATAGTAAAATGATTACCAATCCACCCCATATGAACTAATCCGGAATGATTTCCCACATACATTTCATAATAACTTTCACCATACTCCGGTGAATAAAACACACCTATTACAGGTAGTGTAGCTTGATAACGAAAAGTTACAGGTAATTTACCTATTTTTCTATTATATACAGCCATTCCGGTGAGATTCATCCCCATGTTGAGCTTTACCGAAACCACATTATTGGAATTAGCAGGAGCATATAAAGCCCCTCCTCTAAATTCTGCGCTTCCTCCACCGAACAACTGTAATTCCTGATTGATTTTCCACCGATACATCATACCCCATTTAAAATCGGTCATAAGAGTGTGAATAGTCAGGTCTTTTGAGGGATTTTCCGCAGGAGTATAATCCACACCTAAATCCAATTGCATAATCCATTTATCGGGATTAAACTTCATAGCTTGCATACGTTCATAACTGAAACGCATATTTACACCTTTATATCTGATAGAAGACAAATATGTATCCAAAACCGAAGTTCCTCCCAAATCTACCATATATGCCGACATTACAGGACGTACCGGCTCTAGTTGCGTGCTATCACAACATTCTTGTGCATTAATATTTAAAAATGCACCTAAAAGAACTGTTGTCAATATCGAAACTACCTTTTTCATTCTTAATTATCTTCTTCAAAAAGTCGTTTTTGACCGGTTAAATCATCAAATATATCTTTTTGACTTTTAATTGGTTCCTCTTCTACATCATCCTCAATTCCATCTACAATAGGAGCCGGCTGAAGTTCCTCTTCATCTTCCACTTCTCGAGGTTCCAACTCAGTTATCGTATCTATTTCAAAGTTGGACAAGCGTTTGCCTTTTGCCTTGAAACTCTTTTCACCAATAAATTCTTCAGCATCAATCATCATTGGTTCTCGGAATGAATCTCCTCCACCAAATTTAACGTCAACTCGAGGATATCTAGCATCACTTAATATAAACAATCTGGAATCCTTGTTACCACCTATAAAACTCAGTCGTTTAGCCGATGGTTCATATTGGAATCTCTTTATATAATAATAACCCTGATCGGCATCAAACAGTACAGCAGTCCACACCTTACCCTCAATATATTTCTCTATACGAAGGATTCCTTCATCATAGTGATTCTCGGAATCAAATGATGTTGTACAGAAATCACCATTATTATATATAACAAGAACAAGGTCATTTGTATTAAACTCACCAAGAGAATCACCCCGACCATCATAATTTAGGCGCAATACATCCGGGTCAAACCACACTTCACGTCCTCCAAGAGTAGAAGCACCACGTTCTTTTAACGATATGCGATGTATTTCATTTTTTGTTACAATATTTCCACGAGATTGTTTTCCCTTTATGGCTAATTGAGCAAAATCCACCTCAAACTGTAATACTTTCAATCGGAATTTAGGTTTCAAAGTCACCTTCAACACTTCAGCTTCACCATTAGGATTGGCTGAAAACCACCAAATTTTTGAACCGGGTGTTCCTTGAGTAAAGTCATATTCTTTATCACGTGTTACTCCTGTTACAGCAAAACGTTTCATATAAACGATTCCCCCCTTTCCATCTTGATAGACAACATTATAGATGGTACGCAAGTCATTACGTTTAAAGATATTGATATACATTATATTTTTACCCACATATATCTTTTCGGCAACATGTACAACCTTATATGTACCATTCTTATAGAAAATGATGACATCGTCCATATCCGAACAGTTTGCTACAAATTCGTCTTTCTTTAACGAAGTTCCTATGAAACCATCTTCACGATTAATGTACAATTTCTCATTGGCTTCGGCAACCTTAGAAGCTACAATAGTATCAAAATTGCGAATCATTGTACGACGTGGATACATTGCGCCATATTTTTCTTTAAGCATTTCATACCATTTAATGGTATTTTCCACCAAATGAGCAAGTTTATCATCTATGGCAGCAATTCTTTCATTCAGAGATGCAATACGATTATCAGCCTTATCACTGTTGAATTTCAAGATACGTTCCATTTTGATTTCAAGCAATCTCAAAATATCATCACGTGTTACATCTCTTACAAAATCTTTCTTATATGGTTCCAAACGAGAATCGATATGGTTAACAACGGTATCCATATCCTTACTCTGTTCAAAGCCTTTATCCTTATAAATTCGTTCCTCTATGAAGATACGTTCCAATGAAGCGAAAAACAAGGATTCAAGCAATTCGTTGCGTTGTATTTCCCATTCTTGACGCAAAAGATCCTTCGTGCGATCGACACTATACCTCAACACATCGCTTACACCCAAGAAATGAGGTTTCTTATCTTTAATCACACAACAGTTTGGAGAAATGCTTACCTCACAATCGGAAAAAGCATACAGCGCATCAATCGCCTTATCACTTGATGTACCGGGTATAAGATGTACGATGATTTCGGCATTCTCCGAAGTATTGTCATCGACACTTTTAATCTTTATCTTACCTTTTTCTTGAGCTTTCAATATTGATTCGATAAGCGTACCGGTAGTTTTACCAAATGGCAAATCGGAAACAATAAGAGTTTTATTATCCCTTTTTTCTATTTTTGTACGTACACGCACAGCACCGCCACGTTCACCGTCATTATATCTGCTTACATCCACATAGCCACCGGTAGGAAAGTCAGGATACAGAACAAAATCCTCTCCTCGCAAATAAGCTATTGCCGCATCCAATATTTCATTGAAATTGTGAGGAAGAATTTTACATGCAAGTCCCACGGCAATACCTTCGGCTCCTTGCGACAACAAAAGAGGAAATTTTACAGGTAAAGTTACCGGTTCCGGTTTACGACCATCATAGGATACAGTCCAATCGGTTATTTTGGGATTATATACAACATCAAGAGCAAATTCCGACAATCGGGCTTCTATATAACGCGGAGCAGCAGCACTATCACCGGTGAGAATATTACCCCAGTTTCCTTGAGTTTCTACCAATAAGTTTTTTTGACCTAATTGGACTAAAGCATCACCTATGGAAGCATCACCATGAGGGTGATACTGCATAGTGTTACCCACCACATTTGCCACCTTATTGAATCGTCCATCGTCAAGTTCTTTCATGGAATGTAGAATGCGACGCTGTACCGGTTTCAAGCCATCTTCTATATGAGGTACGGCACGTTCCAAAATGACATATGACGCATAGTCAATAAACCAACGCTGATACATACCGCTTAGTTGCAAACGCTTATCTCCTACCGGCACATGATAACTTGAATGAGCTTCACTGCTACCTACAGCTTCGTTGCTCAAATCTTCTCCATTCAACTCAACTTCTTCGTTCTCCTCTTTCATCAATTTTCAGTAATAGTGTATAAATACTGCTCTACAAAAGAGCTATGTTTATCGCTGTTTACACGGTATTATAGTTATTTAATTAATATAAATACATAAACCAACAGCAAAAATACAAAATAAATCGAAAAAAATCGTTTACTTTGCACCATAATTAGATATTTCGTGAAAAAGGGACTTTTTTTACCCATTTTCCATCATTAACAGAATAATATAAAACAAAAACATACATAAAAATGGCAAAGCAAGAAGATACTTTCAAAAAAATTGTTTCTCATGCAAAAGAATACGGATTTGTATTCCCTTCAAGTGATATTTACGATGGACTGGGTGCCGTATATGACTATGGACAACTAGGCGTTGAGATGAAAAATAACATCAAGCGTTATTGGTGGGAATCAATGACATTGCTTCATGAAAATATAGTAGGAATCGATTCTGCTATTTTCATGCACCCTACTATTTGGAAAGCTTCAGGACACGTTGACGCATTTAACGACCCATTAATAGATAACCGTGATTCAAAAAAGCGTTATCGCGCCGATGTATTGATAGAAGATGAAATTGCAAAATTTGACGATAAAATCGAAAAGGAAGTAGCAAAAGCAGCAAAACGTTTTGGTGACAGTTTTGACGCCGAACTATTCAAAACCACGAATCCACGTGTTCAGGAAATAGCACAAAAACGCGAAGAACTTCATAGTCGCTTTGCTAAAGCAATGAACGATAATGACCTTGTAGAACTGAAACAAATAATTCTTGATTACGAAATCGTAGATCCTATTTCAGGAACAAAAAATTGGACTGACGTGCGTCAATTCAACCTTATGTTCAAAACAGAAATGGGAAGTACCAGCGAAGGTGCCATGAGTGTATATCTACGTCCGGAAACAGCTCAGGGCATATTTGTAAATTTCTTGAATGTACAGAAAACAGGTCGTATGCGTATTCCTTTCGGTATTGCTCAAATCGGTAAGGCATTCCGTAATGAAATAGTTGCTCGTCAATTCATTTTCCGCATGCGTGAATTTGAACAAATGGAAATGCAATTCTTTGTACGTCCGGGTGAAGAATTGGATTGGTTTGCAAAATGGAAAGAAACCCGATTGAAATGGCACAAAGCATTGGGAATGGGTGATCACAAATATCGCTACCATGACCACGACAAATTAGCACACTATGCCAATGCCGCAACCGATATTGAATTTGAAATGCCTTTTGGATTCAAAGAAGTGGAAGGAATTCACTCACGTACCGATTTCGACTTGAGTCAACACGAAAAATTCTGTGGTAAGAAAATTCAATATTTTGATCCCGAACTTAATAAATCATATACCCCATACGTAATTGAAACATCTATCGGTGTTGATCGCATGTTCTTAAGTGTGCTTTGTTCTTCTTACGAGGAAGAAAAGCTCGAAAACGGTGAAACTCGTGTAGTGCTCCATTTGCCAAAGCAATTAGCTCCGGTGAAAGTAGCTGTTATGCCTCTTGTGCGTAAAGACGGTCTTCCCGAAAAAGCACGTGAAATCATTAATATGCTTAAATTTGATTACGCATGTCAATATGACGAAAAAGACTCTATCGGAAAACGTTATCGCCGTCAAGACGCTATTGGAACGCCATTCTGTATCACTGTTGATCACCAAACAATTGAGGACAATACAGTAACCATACGTCATCGCGACTCAATGGAGCAGGAACGTGTAGCTATAAGTGAACTTCCGGCTATCATAGGTAGTAAAGTTAGCTTAAAAGAACTTTTGAAAACATTGGTATAACTAAGTTTTAATAAATAATGAAAAAATTTCCTTTAATAATTTCCCTTATAGCAATCATTTGCATAAGTTTTCTGTCATGTGTTGAAAATGAAAGCGACCAATATTGGGAAAAATATAAAGACTGGCGAGAAGCCAACCAATTATGGTTGGAAGAACAGGCATTAAGAAAAAATGCAGACGGTTCCAACTATTATGAAGTACTTAATCCTGCGTGGGATAAAGGTTCTTACGTATTAATTCATTATTTTAATGATCGCAGTCTCACTAGTGGAAATCTTTCACCTCTTTATACTTCGACTGTGGACGTTAAATATATAGGTTATTTGTATAACGGAACGGCTTTTGATTCTTCATACTTGAGTACAGAACCTGCCGATAGTATTTTCCGTACAAAACTATCGGGAGTAATCAATGGTTGGACTATTGCCCTTTCCGATATGCACGTAGGAGACTCTTGCGAAGTGCTTATCCCTTATCAATACGCATATGGTGAAACAGGTTATAACCTTATTCAACCATATTCAGCTTTGAAATTCCGCATAAAACTTGTGGATATACCGGGCTATGAAATCGACATAGCAGAATAATAATCATTATCTAATCCTATTATAATGCAAGAAAACAACGAAGAAAAAGTAAATGTAGGGCTACCGGAAAACGCCTTTCGTGAACTTAAAAAAGACGAGAAGTACACTCCGGTACTGCTCCCCAACAAGAATTATCCCGAAGTAACACCTTACTCGGTGTCAATGGGATTGATTATGGCTGTTATATTCAGTGCGGCAGCTGCATATTTGGGGCTTAAAGTAGGTCAGGTATTTGAAGCTGCAATTCCTATTGCTATCATTGCGGTAGGTTTATCCAGTGCAACCAAGCGCAAAAATACCCTTGGCGAAAACGTACTTATTCAATCAATCGGCTCATGTAGCGGTATTGTAGTAGCAGGTGCAATCTTCACACTTCCTGCTCTTTACATTTTGAAGGCTAAATATCCCGAAATTGCAGTAAGTTTCCTTGAGATTTTCCTTAGCTCTATGTTAGGCGGTGTTTTAGGAATATTGTTCTTTATTCCATTCCGTAAATATTTCTGCTCTGACATGCATGGTAAATTCCCATTCCCAGAAGCAACAGCAACTACACAAGTACTCATCTCAGGAGAAAAGGGAGGAAACCAAGCAATGCCCCTTATCATGGCAGGACTTATTGGTGGTATCTACGATTTTCTGCTTTCTACATTCGGTTGGTGGAGTGAAGTTTTATCAACTAGGGCAATACCGGCATTGAATGCAATGGCAGACAAGACCAAAGCCGTTTTCAGTATTAATACAGGTGCAGCTGTTATGGGTCTTGGGTTTATTGTAGGATTAAAATACAGTTTCATTATTTTTGCCGGTAGTGCTTTTATTTGGTGGATTATCATACCTCTATTGGGAATGAATCCTGCAATGGCAGCAGTCCCTGCTGAAGAAATTTTCTCAGGATCGGCACGTTTCATTGGTATCGGTGGTATTGCAATGAGTGGTGTAATAGGAATCATCAAATCATGGAGTATTATTAAGAGTGCCGTAGGTCTTGCTTCACGTGAAATCAAAGGTAATTCAGGCGAAGCCAAAGCTGTGGTACGCACCCAAAAAGACCTTACAATGAAAGTTGTTGTATTCTCTCTACTTGCAGCATTCCTTGTAACATTTGTATTCTTCTACGTTGGAGTTATTCATAACCTATTACAAACAGTTGTAGCATTTATCGTTGTAGCAGTCATCGCATTCTTATTCACAACAGTAGCAGCTAATGCAATTGCTATTGTAGGAAGTAACCCTGTTTCGGGAATGACTCTTATGACATTGATTATTGCTTCAGGTATTTTTGTTGCAATTGGTCTTAAAGGTTCATCAGGAATTGTTGCGTCAATGGTAATAGGTGGTGTTGTATGTACAGCATTATCAATGGCAGGAGGTATGGTAACCGACATGAAAGTGGGATATTGGCTTGGAACGACTCCTAGTAAACAACAATCATGGAAATTCTTAGGAACATTCGTATCGGCAGCTACCGTTGGTGGCGTAATGCTTATTCTTAACGATGTTTACGGATTCACAGGTGAAAATGCACTTGTTGCACCACAGGCGAATGCTATGGCAGCAGTAATCGATCCATTAATGATGGGTGGTGAAACTCCATGGCTATTATACATTGTCGGTGCAGTACTTGCCATTCTTCTTAATTGGCTTGGTGTTCCCGCTTTAGCATTCTCTTTAGGTATGTTCATTCCTATGCAATTGAATGCTCCTCTACTTGTGGGAGGTCTTATCAGTTGGTTTGTAAGCAGTCGTTCAAAAGATGAAGCAGTTAACACAGCACGTCAAGAACGCGGTACGCTACTTGCTTCCGGTTTCATTGCCGGTGGTGCATTACTTGGTGTTGTAAGTGCAGGTATGCGTTTCTTTGGTTTTGAATACTCTTGTACATTTGGAGAAACCCAACTTCAAGTTACAGGACTTATCGTATATATTCTGCTTCTTTCATGGTTCACATGGAGTTGCTTGAAAGCAAAGAAAGACTAAACTAAATGAACTTTTATATAAAAATAGATAGCACAAAAAAGTGCTATCTATTTTTGTTTTTGGTAAAAACCGACTATGTGCGGGGCAACAATTGCCTTATATTTCAATCGCACTCAGTCTGTATAAAATGACGATGTGCATGACAATCTTCAATGCCATGATCTACAATTATGTGACGATTTGCCATCTGCATAATTCGAGCCATTTCATGTGAGACAAGAATTATTGTTGTTTTCTTAGACAATTCCTCTACTATATTATAAAATTGCGATTCAAATGTCTTGTCAACATAAGATAAAGGTTCATCTAAAACCAAAACGGATGGATTGGCTATAATAGAACGCCCGAAAAGAACACGTTGCAATTGTCCCCCCGATAAATTCCCTATTGAAGAATTGCGATATTGCGCCATTCCTATCAGTTCTAAAATATCATCAACTCTGCTGTTCTCCTCATCGGTTAACTTATTATTCCATACAAATCTGTTCTTTAGTAATCCTGAGCCTACAACCTCTTCAACCGTTATCGGAAAACGATGGTCAATGGCATTTTTCTGCGGTAAATATCCTATATTTAATTTTTCTATTGTCCGCCCTTCATCATAAAATCGCACCGCACCATATTCCGGCTTTATAAGTCCTAATATTACACGTAATAAAGAAGTTTTACCACCTCCATTGGGTCCGGTAATGGCAATAAAATCCCCTTTATTCACTAGCAGATTAACATTCGGGATAATTACATGTTGGTCATACCCCACGACCACATTATCCAACTCTATTATTTTATTTATTTCGTGTAAGTGCATTTGTTATTTTTTTCATTTCCTCAGCCCAATCATAACTCATAGGATTTATCTCTATCATTTCGGCACCAAGTTGTTCATTGATGGTTTGTATCTGGCGACTGTCAAATTCTTTTTGATAAAACAGAACTTTAACATCATGTTCACGAGCCATGTCTATTTCGCGTTTCAAGACCGAAGCAGGAACTTCTTTGCCCTCATTTTCCATAGCAATCTGGATTAAGCCATAATCTCTGGCAAAATAACTTAATGATGGATGCCACACAGCAAAAGCACTGCCTTTCACCGAATCCATTTTTTCAGCAAGTTCTGTTTCCAGCTCAGATAATTCCATCAATAAAGCATTATAATTCTTTGTATAATATTTTTTATTCTGAGAATCTATTTCAAGCAGAGCTTTATACATATTCTGCGCTATAATTTTCGCATTAGGTACCGAAGTCCACACATGTGGATCTATCTCATGGCTATGACTATGAGAATGTTCATGAGAATGAACACCACCATGAGTACCTTTTAACAAATCAATACCATCGGAAGTATCAACAATAACCAAATCCGGATTATTATTCTTAATCTTATTTAGAATAGCTAGTTCAAATCCAATGTTCCCCATGCGTAAATAAGCCTTACTGCGTTCCAAATTTATCAAATGGGTCATACTCGGCTCATATGACTCAGGATTACTCCCTTGAGCCAACAAACACAGTACATCAAATTTATCTCCTGCTATTTTCTCTAAAAAATAGCGTTGTGGTTGTATTGACACAGCCAATACCGGTTTTGTTGGTACAGAATTACAAGACGTTACAAAACCCACAATAGTCCAAAAGATAAAAGAGACTATTAATATATATTTTTTATTGTATTTAATCATCTTTTCAAAGGTTTATAATATTCCTAGGCTATAAAATTACTTATTTTAACAAAGCTATCATGCTTTTGTTCGCATTTTAACAATACATAATAACGTATTTAACATAATTATCAATGCACATAGCTTAATATTCATTTATCGGCTTATATACTTCCCGACGAATGATATCTCCCATCTGTTTTACCTTATTTATATCATTCACTTGCAATGTCATTAATTTCATCTCAACCGATCCCCCCCCTTCTTCATAAGGTGGTTGCATATAATCTAAACGTTTCCAGATTATAAAACAATGTCTCATATAAAAATCTACTCTACGGCGAGCATCATAAGCTTCCGGCAGTTCAACTTCAAGTACAATAGGCGTTTTACCACATTTATCTATAAAATGAGAAAGCAATCCCGATCCTATGCCATTACCACGTTTATTTACATCCACAGCAAAATGCTCTATATATCTGAATGTTTCAAAATCCCAATACGAAAGAAATCCTAAAAGTTCACCATCTTCGGTTGCAGCAATTATTTTAAATGGAACTGTTTCTTTTTCCAATAATGTTTCAACACATGTAAATTTTCTACGTTCCGCAGGCGGGAAAGAACCATTATACAATAATTCTATTGACTTTAACAACTCGGAATGTGGCAAAACATCTGAATAAACTATCATCGTATCTTTTTTTTTATTACATTTGCTTTTAATTTTATTCTGCCTTCAAAAAGGCTTACAAAATTAGGATAATTTATAGAATAAATACAAACAAAATAACTTTTTATGGCAAATTCTCAATTGGATTCACTCGACCACAAGATATTGGAAACATTATCACAAAACGCAAGAAAGCCATATCTTGAAATTGCTCGAGAATGTGGAGTATCGGGTGCTGCCATCCATCAAAGAATACAAAAGCTACACACAATCGGTGTTATAAAAGGAGCCGAAGCACTAATAGAACCTACTACCATAGGCTATGACACATGTGCTTACATAGGTTTTTTCCTTAATGACACATCTAAGTTTGATGAAATAGTTGACAAATTAAAGGACATACCCGAAGTTGTAGAATGTCACCTTACTACGGGTAAATATGACCTATTGATAAAACTGTTTGCAAAAAACAACAATCATTTGCTTAAAATAATACAAAGCAAAATACAAACTCTCGGATTGGCAAGAACAGAAACTCTTATTTCATTCAAAGAAGTTTTCCGTCGACAAATTCCAATAACTGAAGAAACTGAAATCAAATAATTTTTTTGTATAGAAACATAATTGATTATTTTTAATATATGAAAGAAATCGTACTTAGCGGAATACGCGCCACAGGACAGTTGCATTTGGGAAACTATTATGGTGCGTTAAGCAAATTTGTGAGAATGCAAGAAGAAGGTATCTATGACAGTAATTTTTTTATTGCCGATCTTCATGCCCTCACCACACATCCGGATCCTAAAATTTTACATAATAACGTAAAAAGTATTCTTTCCGAATACTTAGCAGCAGGTCTCGATCCGGAAAAATCTACAATCTTCGTTCAAAGTGATGTTCCTGAAGTTTCGGAACTATTCCTTTTACTTAACATGCATGTAGGCATTGGTGAACTTATGCGCACAGCATCTTTTAAGGATAAAGCACGTAAGCAATTAGGTATTAAGACTGAAAACGATAACGATGATAATATTGAAAAAGAAATCATAGGTACCGATTCCAATAAACGTGTAAATGCCGGTCTTCTTACTTACCCTACACTAATGGCAGTCGATATCCTTATTCAACATGCCGATCATGTTCCGGTAGGCAAAGACCAAGAACAACATCTTGAGTTAACTCGTCGTTTTGCTCGTCGTTTTAATTCTGTATATGGCGTAGAATACTTCAAGGAACCGGCAAATTTCAATTTCGGCGGTGCACCTGTAAAAGTACCGGGTCTTGATGGTTCCGGTAAAATGGGAAAATCGGAAGGCAACTGTATTTACCTTCTTGATGAAGAAAAGGTACTTCGCAAAAAGGTAATGCGCGCTGTAACCGATGAAGGTCCGAAGGAGCCTAATTCTCCTATGAGTGAACCGATAAAGAACTTGTTTACCCTATTGGAACTTGTATCTACTCCCGATAAAGTTAAATTCTTTACCGACGCTTATAATGATTGTTCTATTCGTTACGGAGACTTGAAAAAAGAATTGGCTCAAGACATCATTAACGTAACAGCTCCAATACGCGAAAGAATCATCGATATTCAAAATAATGATGAATACCTTGCAAAAGCAGTTTGCATGGGAGCTGAAAAAGCAAGAGCAAGAGCTTCAAAAACACTTGAAGATGTGCGCCAAATAATGGGTATTAAAAGATTTTGGTAAATAATAAAAAAAACGGCTTAAAGCCGTTTTTTTATTATTAATCATTAAAGAAAATAAAATTCAAAATCCATGAAACAACCGCAAGAGCTATACTATAAAACAAAGCGGGAAAGAATCCATCTACTATTATACTTTCCGACACAAATAGTTCACATAATAGAACCATAGATGCATTTATTACTATGGAAAACAATCCTAATGTAAGCAAAGTAACAGGAAAAGCAAGCAATTTAACAACAGGCTTTACAAATGTATTCAATAAACCCAATACAGCCGAAACGATTAAAGCACCCTTAAAACCTACAACATTTATTCCGGGCACAAAACATGCTGCAACATATACTGCTACGGCATATATTAGAAATTTTACTAGAAATTTTATCATGATATTTTAATCAATTTAAAAATTATAGCCAATAGAAAAATCAACACTTCGATTCTTTATACTTGGTTTTCTTTTGAAATCAAGATGTTCTTTTGCAACATTGCGTAATCCGGCATTATAATGTACACCCACATAATATTTACCCAAAATCTTAAAACCTGTACCTATTCTTATACCCCAATCGAATTTATCATTACCTGCAATCAATCCATCACTATCATCATAAAAGCCTATCTTATACTTATAAGATTTTGTTTCTATTCCGTTTCCGCTTGCGTCAATTTCAGTAGATTCCAGTTTATTATCACCTACGGCACCAAAAGCTATATACGGTCCGGCTTCTATATGCCATTCAATTGCCGACAATCCGACTTTATATAGTATCATTATTGGAATTTGATAAGTGGAATATCCTGTCTCACCTTTTGCCATACGCATAGTTTTACCACTGTTATTTATAGTAGCAACAAAATAGTCATAAGACGATTTTTTATAAAAAAATCCTGGTTGCAATGCCACTTTTTCACTCAATTTCAAATCAACAACCACACCTAATTGATAGCCACCTTTCCACGTAACATTACTTTCATGCACATTGGCAAACATTTCATCCAAATTTATCGCTTGTGCCGACATATTTGCTCCCAATCTTATTCCAACCGTTAAAGGTATTTCTTGGGCTTTTATCAATTGAACCGTAAAGACTAAAAAAATAGTACAAATAGTTCTTAAGATTTTACTTTTCATTAGAAATTTCCTCTTAAAATTTATAATATGCAAAGTAACATATTTTTTCTTTATAAACAACACTAAAACATATTATCCACCATTTTTTTAAACTTTTATCCCATTCTCGCTTTTTCTATCATTACATTTTATTAAATTTGTCAGTCATTTTATAAATACACAAAAAAATAACAAATATGCCAACTAAAAGAAGTATGTGGAACACAACACGAGACTATATTTTTATTGTACTCGGACTAGCAAGTTACGCATTTGGATTCACTGCGTTCATTCTACCTGAAAAAATCGTAATCGGTGGCGTTGCCGGTATGGCTTCACTTTTATATTACAAATGGGCTATTCCTGTTGAACTTGGGAACTATGCCATTAATATAATTCTGTTGATAATGGCGGCAAAAGTAGTAGGAATGACTTTTGTAAAACGTACCATTTTCGGAACAACGGTATTAAGTTTACTTATCGGATTGTTTCAACCTATATTATCGGGAATAACCATTGTTTCGGGACAACCGTTTATGAGTGTTGTATTAGGCGCTTTACTATGCGGATTTGGTATAGGTCTCACTTTTGTTCATAATGGCAGTTCGGGCGGTACCGACATTATTGCTGCAATGGTATCAAAACGCAGCAATGTTACCATTGGTCGTATGATTCTATATGTAGACTTCATGATCATCTCGTCTTCTTATTTATTATTCCATAGTATTGAAAAGATTGTATATGGCGTAGTGTTCGTCTTAATACTATCCTACATAACCGACCTTGTCATCAACACCAACCGCCAAGCTATTCAATTCACAATATTTTCCGATAAATGGAAAGAAATAGCCGATGCCATTATTCGTGATGCACATCGTGGTTGTACCGTTCTCGACGGTCAAGGTTGGTACACCAAGAACAACGTTAAAATGCTTATTGTAATGTGTCGAAAAATAGAAACCGTTACAATCTTCCGCATAATTAAATCAGTCGATAACGAAGCTTTTATTACTCAATCTAAGGTAAATGGAGTGTATGGAAGAGGATTTGATAACATGAAAGTAAAAATGAAAAAGAACATTGCCGATGATGTTCGCCATGTTCATCCTCAAGCTTATTACGGTAATGAAGCAAAGAAAAACCAGAATAAATAATTAAATATTTGCAATGAACAGAAGAGGGAAATTATACTTCCGCTATGGTACTATGGGCTCGGCAAAAACGGCACTATTACTCACTACTGCCTATAACTTTGAAGAACGCGGAATGGAATATCTCTGCATGAAACCTATTATCGATACCAGAGATAAAGAAAACGTAATCAAATCACGTATAGGCATAAAACGAGAATGCCTATGGATTTATCAAGATACCGATTTATATGAGCTAGCAAAGAACATATACGAAGAAACTCTAGTTGTAAAAGATTGGATTTTAATAGATGAAGCTCAATTCTTAACACGTGAGCAAGTTGACCAGTTGGCGCGCATAGTTGACGATTACGGTAGCAATATCGTGTGCTACGGTCTTCGCACCGACTTCCAATCCAATATGTTTGAAGGTTCTAAACGACTATTCGAAATTGCCGATACAATTGACGAAGTCAAGTCAACATGTTCATGCGGACGCAAAACTATCATTAACGCACGTATTGATAAAGACGGCACTGTACTCACCGACGGAAATCAAGTGGAAATAGGTGGAGACGACAAATATATTGCTATGTGTCGTCGATGTTGGAGAAACCGACGCCTTGAATCGTCCGAAAAGAATTCGCTGTTTAAAGAAAATTTATAATCCATGCGGTATAATCACCTGTAAAACCGGGTAATAAGATCTAAAGTAAAAGCCGAGAGGAAGATTTCCCACTCGGCTTTCTTCTTATAATAGAATTAGATTTTGTCTTATTCTTTTACTCCGGCAAGTTCCGGATCAATCATGATACGTCCGCAATATTCACACACAATGATTTTCTTGTGCATTTTTATTTCAGCTTGACGTTGTGCCGGAATACGATTGAAACAACCACCGCAAGCATTACGTTGAATATAAACCACACCTAAACCGTTACGCGCATTTTTACGAATACGTTTAAATGCAGCAAGCAATCTCGGTTCAATTTTGCTTTCAAGTTTTTTAGCTTGTTCGCGTAATTTTTCTTCATCTTGCTTTGTTTCCGATACAATTTGATCCAATTCATTTTTCTTTTCAGAAAGGATGTGATTTCGATCTGCAAGATGTTCTTCTGCTACCGAAACATCGTTTTTCTTTACCTCAATCTGTTGATTGAATTCATTTATACGTTTATTGGCTAGTTCAATGTTCAAATGTTGGTATTCGATTTCTTTTGACAAGAAATCATATTCACGGTTGTTACGAACATTATCTTGTTGAGATGTATATCTCTCGATTAACGCATTGGCTTCAGCAATCTCGCGATTTTGCTTGTTAATACCATCAGCCAAAGCTGCTATATCATTCTTGTAGTTCTGGATACGAGTTTCAAGACCGGCAATTTCATCTTCCAAGTCTTGCACTTCCAGTGGCAACTCTCCTCTAAGTGTCTTTATTCTATCAACATTCGACAAAATTGTCTGAAGTGCATAAAGAGCCTTTAGACGTTCTTCTACAGTCAATTCTTTTTCTTGTTTTGTCTTATCAGTAGCCATAGCTTACAAATAATTTATCGGATTTTTATCTAATTCTGCGTAATGAATTGCAAAGTTAGGAATTTTTTTTGTAATTATCTCACTAAAAATTTCTTTTGTGAAATGTTCACTCTCATAATGTCCTATATCGGCAACCAAAATATTATTGGTTTCACTCATAAACTCATGATATTTCACATCACCGGTTATAAGAATATCGGCTCCGACCGATATTGCGTCACGCATAAATTCAGCTCCGGCACCGCCACATATAGCAACTCTTTTTATCATTCCGGATGGATTTTTTCCGCTATAACGTATTGCACCTGTACCGAAAGTATGCTTTACTCTGGTAAGAAATGATACCACGTCTTCAACACAAGGTAAATTTCCCACTACACCAAGCCCCACATATTTATTTTTATTCTCAAGAGCTACCAAATCATAAGCAGGTTCTTCATACGGATGTGCATTAAGCATTGCAGCAAGCACTTTATTGCGACAACGACTTGGCACAATAGCTTCAATACGAGTTTCAGGTTCTTTATGAATCTCTCCAAGTTCCCCTACGTATGGATTTGCACCATCCAAAGCTCGGAAAGTACCTTCACCTTGCAATTGATAAGTGCAACTATCATAATTACCTATTTTACCGGCTCCTGCACTTGTAATTGCATGCCTTACAGTCTCAACAAAGTCGGTAGGTACGAAAACCACTAATTTATAGGCATTACATTGTTGTGGACTTAGCACCTCTATATCGGTCAAACCTATTTTTTCGGCAATTCGATGAGATACACCACCCCAAGCACTATCCATATTGGTATGAGCCGAATAGATGGCGACATCGTGCTTGAGTGCCTTCATCACAATGCGCTCTATGCTTGTACGCCCTGTTATGGACTTCAAGCCTCTGAACAATAACGGATGATGAGTAATTATGAGATTTATCCTCTTTGCAATAGCCTCATCAAGTATAGCTTCGGTTACATCAAGACATAACAATGCTCCGGTTGCTTCCATTTGCGGATTACCCACCTGCATTCCGGCATTGTCCCAACTTTCTTGCGTATCAAGCGGGGCAAAATCCTCTATCAATCTCGTAACCTCAGCTATCTTCATGACGATTATTATTTCTTATTAGCAATTTTTTCCTTATCAAGCATGATATATAATTCATCAAGCTGTTCTTGCTCGATTTCAGCAGGTGAATCATTCATCATGTCGCGTCCCGAATTATTCTTAGGGAATGCAATAGTATCACGAATACTATCCAATCCTGCAATCATCGATACAAAACGGTCAAGACCGAATGCAAGACCTGCATGTGGTGGAGCACCATACTTGAATGCACTCATCAAGAAACCGAATTTCTCATTGGCACGTTCAGGAGTAAAACCTAGAAGTTCAAACATAAGATTTTGCAATTCAGGCTCATGAATACGAATACTTCCGCCACCTAACTCTACCCCATTCATCACCATATCGTATGCGTATGCGCGCACAGCACCTGTATCGGTTTTCAATAGAGGTATATCCTCTTTGTTAGGCATTGTGAACGGATGGTGCATTGCATAATAGCGCTGTGTTTCTTCGTCCCACTCAAACATCGGGAAGTCTATCACCCACAATGGAGCAAATGTATCTTTGTCACGTAAACCTAATTGATTACCCATTTCAAGACGTAATTCATTAAGTTGTTTACGAGTAGTGGAAGTCTTTCCGCAAAGAATAAGCACCATATCGCCCGGCTTGGCTCCACAGCGATCAGTCATCTTCTTCAAATCTTCTTCACCATAGAACTTACCAATGCTGCTCTTGATTGAGCCATCGGCTTCCACCTTTATCCATACAAGCCCTTTGGCTCCTACCTGTGGACGTTTCACAAAGTCGGTCAATGCATCGATTTGCTTACGTGTATAAGAAGCACAACCTTCAGCACATATAGCACCTACATATTCAGCACTATCAAATACTGCGAAATCATGTCCTTCGGTCAAATCTTTCAATTCAACAAATTTCATTCCGAAACGAATGTCCGGCTTATCGCTACCATAATATTTCATAGCGTCAGCCCAAGTCATTCGAGTGAACGGTTCATTAAATTCAAGACCGCGAGTAGCCTTAAATATGTGCTTTACAAGTCCTTCAAATATTTGCAGAACATCTTCCTGATCCACAAACGACATTTCACAGTCGATTTGAGTAAATTCCGGCTGACGGTCGGCGCGTAGGTCTTCGTCACGGAAACATTTTGCAATTTGGAAATAACGGTCAAATCCGCCCACCATAAGCAACTGTTTATACAACTGCGGCGATTGTGGCAAAGCATAAAATTGTCCCGGATTCATACGAGAAGGAACCACGAAATCACGAGCTCCTTCGGGAGTGGACTTGGTAAGTATCGGAGTTTCTACTTCAAGGAAATTATGATCGTTCAAATAACGACGCAATTCGAAACATATCTTTGAACGTAATTCAAGATTTTTACGCACTGCATTGCGACGCAAGTCCAGATAACGATATTGCATGCGCAAATCATCACCACCATCGCTATTATCTTCAATAGTAAACGGAGGAACTTCACTCTTATTCAACACGTTCAATTCCTCGGCAATAATTTCAATCTCACCGGTAGGAAGATTGGCATTTTTGTTGGTACGTTCTGCAACAGTACCAGTCAATTGAATCACATATTCACGACCAAGACCATTGGCTGCATTACACAAGTCCTCATTTACTTCATTATTAAACACAATCTGAGTAATTCCATAACGGTCACGCAAATCCACAAAGGTCATTGCGCCCATTTTTCTCAAGCGTTGCACCCAGCCGGCAAGCGTAACCTTTTCGCCTACATTGGCAATGCGCAATTCGCCACATGTTTTAGTTCTATACATACAATAGTATTTATATTGTTTCTTATTTTCTCTTCAAAAAAATGCTTATGTAGCACTAAATCATGCAAAAATACAACAATCTACTGATATTTTTTCTATTTCTCGTACTAAAAATCAGTTATTCCTACGAATTATTACATTTTTCTTGTTGCACAATTCAAAAAAAGGCTCTATCTTTGCACCGCAATTCAGAAATGAATGCAATCGGGGTGTAGCGCAGTCCGGTTAGCGCACCTGCTTTGGGAGCAGGGGGTCCCA
>CAZTFX010000025.1:0-28198 GCA_964613095.1 uncultured Muribaculaceae bacterium
CTAATATCCTTGATCCACGCGACACTTATGCTGACGCTGCTCAATGGGAAGAAAAAGCTAAAGATCTTGCAGGACGTTTCATCAAGAACTTCAGCAAATATACAACCAACGAAGCAGGTAAGGCTCTTGTTGCTGCCGGTCCTCAACTTTAATTATCCGGTAATTTATAATAAAACAAGACTATATATTTTAAATCTCAAGACTCATCCATCACGGATGGGTCTTGTTTTTATATAGATTTTTTGTCGTAAAGAAAAAATAGACTATGCTATAATCAAACACAGTCTATTTCTTTTTATTCTGTAAAATCAAGGCTTAGCCTGATTGGATTACATTATAACTTTTTCGGTTCTTGAACCTTGTTTTTTGATATATACTCCTGTGCCAAGATTGTTGCCGTCCACTTTTACGCCTTGCAAGTTGTAATATTCCACCGGTGCATTTTCATCACTTACGACTTCTTTAATTGCGGAAGAACCTATCTTGAATGTGTATTTTGAAGCAGCCTTTGTGGTAAACGGTTCGGTGCGAGGAATTGAATACCCCTTTAAATATTCGCCTGAATTACCGCAAATGTAAATATTTCCGGCAAGATCCCAAGCAATGTCATTGACGTTGGTACCTATTCCATGAATAATACTTACCTTTTCTTTTAAAGATGGTACTCCGTTAGCATTAAAAGTCAAATCATAGATGGCGAATTTATTCACGGCATTAGCTATCGCTATTTGAGTTCCATCAGGCGATACACGGATACCACCGCCACCACGAGCAAGACCACCTGAGCCTTCAAAGAATTTTTGAGTACCATTGGCATCAACATATATCAAAGATGGATTTGCCGAACTTGGTGTTGCGCGATATTGACAATACCATGCACCTCCACGATTGTCGTAATCCACATTTGCCGCACGAGGAATGATTGTATAATCGGACAGTCCCTCTATCTTTGTCGGAGTAGGTAGAACCACTGCCTCGCCAAGTGCGTATTCATCTACACGCGAACCTGTGGCATTGGCTCCGAATACTGTTTTATTGGCAGACAAAGCGATTAATTTTAAATCGGCACCCGAACCTTTTACATCAAGTCCCACATTGGAAGACGCAAGGAAACCGTTGGCTGTACTGTATTCATAAGTATCGGCATCTAGAGAACCTCCACTCAATAAAGAAGTCCAATTATTGTTTTTGACAAGATCTGCTTGACTTGGTGCATATAGAATATAATCACCTGCATTGTTGCAACGTGTGACAAATATACGACCGTCATCGGATACACGTACACGAGCAAGATCGGCTCCATAACTAATATATGTATAAGTGAGGTCGTCCATGAATGCATATTTACCGGTCTTTTCATTTTTAACGCCTGTCATGTCGGGATTAAAGATATATAGTCCCACTCCTCCATTATTTCCGGAATAGTAAGTTGAAGAGGTTGTAGTCATACCTTCTGTAATATATAAATCACCGAAATTTTCACTTTCCATATTGTTATCCACATCTACACCGCGAGGATGGTAATAACGTTGAGAGACAAACTCTTGTATTGCTGTTTTTTCTTCTCCGTTTACTTCCACTTCCCATGTATATGTACCATCGGTTAAGTTTGTAATGTCAATATCAACCGATTGAGCTCCTTTAGCTGTTGTGCCATTGGTGCCGGCAACGGTATTTCCTTGTGAATCTTTAATGTTGATGGTTACTGTTTCGGCTGTTGCATTCAATGAGAAAGATGTTTTTAAGTTGTTTTCGGATATTTCACTTTTCAAATCGTATGCAAACGGATTGGCTGTACCTTCAGCCGGCAATACAAAAGACAATTGAGGCGTTTCTTCTCCTTCTTGAGGAGGGATCGCAGAAACACTCCAATAATATTCTCCTATATTGGCATAGCCATTGTTTACTCCTACCCAGTCATAGGAACTATGTTGACCTTCAAAATTGGGCCAAGAGGTATAGTTATAATCTCCGTATGGGTCATGGCACACAAAAGAGCCTTGACGTTCTATGAATCCTTGTGAACTTGAATAAACGCAATTGGTGGCAAATCCCAATATGACGTGCCCGTTAGACCCTAATTTTACACATAAAATATAAGGTCGTCCTGCTTCACATTCTTTTTCAAATGCAGACCATGCCGTTGTGCTACTATATGTTTTATTGGTTTTAGTACAACCATTAAGTTTCATAAAGTCTTCAATATTAGATTGAGGTGAACCGGAGTTCCACATGAAACCATAACCGCCGGGTATGTTTTTACATCCGTTTCCGCTTGCTGTGATACTGAATTTGGCTGTGCCTTGTTGGTTTGTGTAGGCATTGCCGATGTGGTAAGCATATTGTCGTTGTGGTGCGGTACTGTGACGTGAAGTGGTTGTTACAGGATCGAGAAGACCGAAATATCCCAAAAACATACATGCGGAAGTGGGTGCGCATGCAACATACCCCCATTTAGTACAGTTATCTACAGCAGTCACATCATATACTTGATTAAGGTAAGGAATATCGAGTGCGTCTATGGTTTGTTGATATGATTTGGGAGTGATGATTTTTGAGGCAGGCTTAATGGGTTGTTTGGATTTATCCTCTCCGCTGAATCTTGCTCCAAATGCTTCTTCCTCTTCAATTTCAAATAAAGCGGTTTCCTCAAGAGCCGAGAACGGTTTGATTTCTGTTCCCGGCATATCTCTTAATACAAGTCCGCGCTTGCTTCCGGCAGAATAAGGCACCAATAATTTGTTTTCTGATGTTAAAACTGCGTCGGTTGGCATATTTTCAGAAAAAGGGATTAATGTTACACTGTTTGTTCCATCAAAACGTACTTTCTTAATGCTACTACCCGTTACTTGCATTTCGTTCAAGCCTTCAATTGTTGTGTAAATCAATTCAGATGAATTATTTGCCCATGAAGCTGAAATACCATTACCGATGGTATAAACCTTGCTATCGGTGTTATCAAATACCGATAGCGTGCCTTGTGCTGTATGTACAGCCAATTTGTCGCCATCGGGTGACCATACTCCGTTGTATCCGCCTTCAATGCCGATCTGTTTACTTTCTCCTGTATTAAGGTCTATAATAAACATATCACCACCTAGATTATTATAAGCCACTTGATTTCCATTCGGTGAAATATTGGCTATGTTGGTATAGAAACCTAAATCATAGCTTTTCTTTTCTTCTCCTTTTCGAATTATCAAATTGTTACCCATTGTATAAGCCATTGTTCCATCATCACTGAACGAAACTTGACCACATTGATTGCAATATTCTTCAAGAAGGGTAACGGTACCGGTCTCAACATTCAACACAGCAGGAGCTTGTTTGTAATTCTCGTTAATGCTTTTAAAACCAACTAAAGTTTTATCTTTGCTCATTTGAGTATAGATACCACAGCCACGACCTTTAACCAAGGTTGTGAGTTGGTTGTCTTTTAATAGGTAAATTTCGGTAAAACGGTTGTTTGATAGTACTATACCGTTTTTAGATTCCATTGGATTACGTAAATATCCCAAATCTCCTATTTCGTAGGAATTTACTTGGGAAAAACCACTAAAAGAGAAACTGAATATCATTAGAAATATTAGTTTCTTCAATAAAGACGTTATTAGATTCATATAAGTATAATGTTAAGTTATTTAGTTTGTATGGTAATAATGTATTGTAAAATTAATAACTATTTTCCGGAAAAGATTAAAATAGGATAAAAAATACCGCCAATCGGCGGTATTTTTTTATGAAGTTATTCATAATCCCATTCAAGACTGAAATTGTCAATCATCAAAGTGCTTCCGGAGCCTCCGGTGAAAAAATCGCCATATTTGCTTGCTGAACTTACTATTAAAATATAACTTGGAACACGATGTGTATCTTTATAGTCCAATTTAATAGAAAACTCAGTCCAGTTTGGAATGGTTTCTCCCGATTGAATGCTTCCATAAGCGATGATATAATCGGCATTTTTATCAAGTAACTGCCTGTTTTTAGGATTTGTTCTTATCTCATAAGGTGTTGTCCAATCGGTTAGCGCAATATATACGTTTGCTGTATCCGGTTGACCCTTTAAATGAGTATATTCGGAGGATGTATGGCTTATCGGTACACATGTGTATTTCCAGTAACCTTTTAAATGGGTGGGACGTTCTGAGCATGGACGTCCGAAATCTAAAATACCGTTAGTTCCATCGGTTTTTTTATAATCACCCGAGAACATGTTTCCTGCGGCAAGTTTCCCCACTGTTGCAATTCCTACGAATTTGGTATCAAGTTGGGCGCTGAATCCGGGTCCGCCGTCCCATGTATCCGAAGATGGAAAAGTATTGCTGTCACCCAGAGTGGTTGCTCCCTTATTTCCTGTTCCCCAAAAAGCAGGTTCGCCTTCTACCCAAGGACACCATATTTTACCGTCTTTCCACCAATAATCAAACGAAGCATTAGGTATTTCATAATATCCACCGGTTATAGCCTCATGTATTGCACTATATAAATTGTCGCTATATGCTCTTACTTCGTAAGCGGTATTTGCACTAAGATGACGGATACATGCCGAGAATGTTCCTCCGTTGATGGTTGTCCATGAGTCAGGAACTTTATTCCATACATTTGAACCGGACTCTCTATATTCAAAACCATTGTTTTTACCGGCTTCAGCCGAACCGTATGCCCAAATTACGTTGGTCCATGCGTCAACCGATGTTACATCCACAGCTACATCGGTGGTTTCCACATAAATGGTCCATGTTTCATTTTTATTAAGGTATGATAGTGAAATGGAAACCGGTCCATGAGAGAAATCCACACTTTGACCGGAAAGATCCGGTGACATTGTAGTGATATCGGCAGGTCCCAATTTTAAAGATGTTATTTTTACTGATGATAAAGGCGTATTTTTTGAAACGTAAGCAATGGCACGTTTACCGGGTACATCAATAACACTTTCTCCTACTTGTCCTTCTACTATGAGATATCGTTCTATCAACTGATTAGCTGTAATTGTCCAATGATATTCCTGATAAAGTGTTAATACCACGTTGAATGGTTCGGTAAGGTCTATACCATTTGTTATTATGTGTGATATGTTTGCTCCCTCAGTAACTTCGTATGTAAGAATTTTTACATTGCTCAAATCTACGGTTTCTCCTAAATTTAGCGAGACATTACGATTTTCATTATCAATAACTGCTGTGGATATTTCTCCTTCTGCTCCCATTGATAGAAATGCTGCTTCAATCGTAGGATAGGGAATGTCGTTTTTCAAGCAACTACTCAATAATGTTGCAATAAATCCGCAAAAGAATAAATGTCGTATTTTATTTCTCATATTGTCATCCTCCTGCTTGTTAAATATGCACTGCAATACCCATATTCAAATTGAATATGTTGAATTTAAAATTGGCTCCACTTGAAAAACGTTTGCCTTCTTCCACACTGTTGGTAGTTTGATTTTCATTTTTAAAATAAAATCCGAATACGCCGAAAGACATATTGAAACTCACATACTCATGAACGAAAATACATAATCCCGGAGAAAAGTTAAGGCTTACTTCGGTAGCTTTTGTTCTTGTGTCACGTGGTTCATCATTATAATAGCGTAAGAATTTTCCATATCCTGCAGCCAGTTTTAAATCCACCTCATTGAATAATGCAAAACGTCGGTTATTGTCAAGACCAACGTAAAAACGATAAAAAAGCGAAGCCGAATAGTTATCGAAAGAATATTCTACATCTTTTAAACTGAAATTGATGTCATCGTCAAAATCTACACTTAAACTGCCTAATTCAAATATGTTTCGAGAGAATCCCAGTTTTATACCTACGCATTGGTTACTGCGAAAGAAATATCCTGCGTATGGATTTACCGACATGCTTTTACCGTTAAAATTAAAGTCTTTCATAAACGATAAGAGACGTACATCTTCCGTATTGAATTCACCAAATGAGGCTGTTGCTCCCAGTATCCATTGTCCTCTGGGAATAAACAGATAATTGAGAAGTCCTCTATCGTAACGGCTGTAATTTTTTCCGGGTAGTATCACGCTGATAGTATCTTTGCCTACAATCACGCGTTCATGGTCAATTCCGAATTTTGTAGTCGGTTTATGAGCTATAACAACATTTACAATGCTGTCATATCCGTCCGATTTCTTTGTGTGAGGCAATATTTCACCGATACTATCGGGTTGAAACTGTACTTGATTGACAGCATTTTTAATGCTGTCACGCATTGTTACAATACTATCGGATGCCGATAATATACTATCAACAGGAGTTGCATTTACTAAAAGCGTAAACACACTCATTATACTCATTATTGCTAATTTTCTCCACATAATCAAACTTATTACAGGTAAAACATTACTCCGAATGAAATGGAGAAAATATTAATTTTGAGGTTAGCACTGGTTGAACTGTAGTTTGCCTCATATACTTGATCTGTAGTTTGTTTCGTGTGTTTATATCCGAATCCGAGTACACCCACATTTACTTCAATTGCAGAATAGTTGTTGAGAAACATTATCAAGCCCGGTGCAAGTCCTATATTCAGAGAGAAATTATCTTGGAATGAACCGGTCAATTCTTTTCCTGAACCTTCTCTGATTTTGGATTGTCCGAATCCTAATTCGCATTGAGCTTCTCCGAACATTCCAAATCGTTTTGACCGTCCTATACTGAAATAATAACGATATACTCCCATTGTGGAATATTCTTGCGAAATCATATACATATTATCAACGGTGTAATCGGTCTCTGAGTCGATAACAACGCGAGCATTATCCAAATTGCTGCGTGATCTGGAATATCCGAATTTGCCACCTATTGCCATATTATCTTTGAATGCATACATGAGTGATGGAGCCACTTTAAAAGAATATACGTCTCCTTCAAGCTCTTCTGCTATCAAAAATTGATAATTATCCATGTTGGATTGAGAATAACTTACACTTACGCCTGTTATCCACTGACCTTTAGGTATAAAATTCACCGATTCAAGATTTCGCGTGAATTTTTCCTGAGCTGTGGGGGAAAGAACCCCCACAACAAGGAAAAAAAGTATTATTATATTCAGTTTCTTCATTCAAATCCCTTAAACCCAAATACCAACAGATTAATAATTTAATGTGAAGTCATCAATGTACATCACGCTCGATGTTGAGCCTGAGAAGTAATCACCCCAATAACTTGCCGAGCAAACCACCAAAATTGCCGACGGTTTCTTGTCGGTATGCTTGTATTCCAATGGAATTTCAATCTTAGTCATTGAGTTATCACTGCTGGTTGCAGTCTGGCTTGTCCATTCTCCGTAAGCGATCACTTTGCTTTCGTCCTTGCTGAACAAGCGGCGATTTCCTTCATAAGTTCTAATTATTAGCGGGAATGTTGAGCTTTCATAAGATTCGGTAGTTTCATCAAGCAATGCGATATAGATAATACCCTTATCATTCTCACCCTCAACACAGCCTTTTCCTTCAGCAGCAGAATTTATTTTATCCACAGTTCCCGGATTATACTTCACGTATGCAGTAAGCGACTTAGGGCGAGATGTAAATCCTTGACGACCGAATCCCAAAATACCATTTGAAGTTTTTTCGATACCGACAAATTTACCTGTAAAGATATTACCTGCGGCAAACGCACCTATGATTCCTACTCCAACAAACTGAGATTGGAGTTTTGCCGAATAACTACCGCTATTCTTAATAGTAGATTCGCTTGTGGTTACATTCTTACTCAGGGTTATTGAGCCATGATTGCCGGTATCCCAGAATAGGTCATTTGCCGAAGTAGCCGGAATTATAGCATCGTCACTATCGGTACTCCAATCTTCAAATCCTGAATTAGGAATTTGGGTTGCAGATTCTGTCGTGAATGTATATGTTGTCGCAGAAGTAAAAGTATTACCTTCACCGTCATTATCGGCAAACGCACGATATTCGTATGTAGTACCAGGTTCAAGACCGTTTAACTCAATGGTGAACGGAGTAGTTTCTGCATATACTTTCGTCCAACTGCCACCTGTCTTGCGGTATTCAATACCGGTTCCTGTTGCTGCTTCTTTTGCAATTACACCGCTAAGCGTTGCACTTTTTGCCCATATATCGTAGTCAGCAACTTGTGTTGCTTTTACTGCGTCATCGCTGATTTCAAGGTTGAAGGTAGCAGTACGGAATTTGCCTTTATTGTCTTCAACTTTGATTCCTATAGAATATGAACCATTTCCTAATGAATTCAATAAATCGGCAGAGAAAGTGATTTTTGCGGCGCGCTTATCTCCTTCAGGATAATCTTCGGTAGCAAAAGGACATTTTATATCGATACCAAAATCGGTCAATTCCTGTTTGGTAGCATCGGTCATATCCATCCATTGTATAACATTGCTTGCAGTAAAGCCTATACTACTTAACCCAGATAGTTCAAGTGATGTTATTTCTTCAACAGCACTTGCATAAATGGAGAGCTTTTTGAAACTGCCTGCTTCTCCTGATTTGGGTCGTGTTAAATCAAAATTGGCTGTAATCTTTGGAGCTGCGGTGAGCTCGAAAGAATCATTTATTTCAACTTCTTTCTCATCGACTTCAATCGTAAACATAGCACCACCAACAGGGTCGAATTCTTTTTCGGAGAATTTCACTGTTATGGCATATTCAGTTGCCACTTTTACATCGACAATCTCACCGGTTTGTGTGTATGTATCTCCATTCAATTTGGTTCCTGTAATGGTATAGGTAAGTTTGTTTTCTCCGTTAGGCATCATATAATAACCTTTTGCAGAAGCTGTTTCGTTATTGAAGTCCAAATTACCTTTTGTGTTGGCAATGTTCATTTTGTAATCTTTTAGAACACCGTCAACCGAAGAATCAAATGCAACAGATGCTACAACGTTTGCAATTTTACATTCGATTTTGGCATTTGCAGTTGCCGATGGAGAGATAGTAAATGCTGTTTTTCCCTTATAATATTTTTTGTCAAAGGAAGCTGAAACGCTATCACCTGCCCATGCTTCGGCAGAATAATCTCCACTTACAAGCCAAATTTCGCTTGGGACTTCATCTGTTCCGTGATATTTACGAATTAAGCCTTTTGAGCTATACATATATATCTTACAAGAATTATGTAGCGAGGTTAATTCTTCATCGGAAATTGTACGAGAAAGTACCGTAACATTATCATCTATCGATAGAGACAGGCTCACTTTCCCATTACCTGCTACATTTACTTTTTCGTCACTACAAGAAGTAGATACAGCAGCCATTGCTACCATAGCTAATATTAAATTAAATATCTTTTTCATAGCCTTATTCTACTTTAAGTTTTAATGTTGCTTTAGCTGATTGACCAAGCTCATCGATTACTTCAATCTCAAAGATATGATCGCCTGAATAAATCACAAGCAAGCTCATGAAACCGGAAATGTCAAATTTCATTTCAGTCTTGCCCTTTACCTCGTCTTCAACAGGTAAGCCCAAACCAACCAGACCATCCTTGTATTGTCCGGGATTACATAAATCAAATTCATTTGCAAGACCTACACTGGATAAATCAAGAATACCTCCATTTCCGTCACTCATGTTAATTTTTACATTAAAATTAACAATTTTGCCCGGAGCCAAAACGTCAACATTAACTGTTGATGTTGCAGTAACAACATTAACAGCCGATAAATCGATTGTTGCACTAGTTATTGTAGGTGCTGCAGCCGAAGGTTGTTCACTATATGCAGCCTGTCTTATAGTTATTTCTTGAGTTATTGTACCCATAGAAACGGTTACTGTAGCAGTACGTTCACTGGTAATGGTGTTATTGGTAACGCTGATGGTTAACTTGCTGTCACCTGCAGCACCGCTTGCAGGACTCACGGTACACCAACTTTCACTAGAAACAGCAGTCCATTCGGCTGAAGAAGATATCGCCACATCTTTACTTGCTGCATTCATCGTGTAGTTTAAAGTGTTTTCACTGATTGTCATGTAATCATCCGGTTTGATGATTTCTTCTTCGGCAGGAACATTACTAGTCATATCCACAGTGGTTACGCTGGCATTAAGAGTTAGACCGGTAGTTCCAACTGCACCATATTCGTCGCCCATAATGTCGGGAGCCGATTTAAGCGAGAATGTAATAATGCGGTGTTGACCTGCGGCAACATCACTTATTACTTTGTACTCAGAAATATAGAAACCTTCGACTGTGCCTGAAAATGTTGCAACGAGGCTTTTGTTTTCTGCGTCACAACGGAAATATCCGGCACGAGTTTCGCTATAAGCGTAATCCAATGAACTGTTTTCCCCCACAGCAACATTCACTTTTACATCGTCACCGGTACCTATGGCTGCTTTTAATTCATCACTATACTTGATAGATACCTTTAGGTTAGTGAGTTTGCACACGATGGGATCTACTATTGTTACATCATTTTCTTTAATGATGAAGTCTTGAGAACCATAGAAATAAGGAGAATCCCAAGCTGCGTCTTGTAATTCACTGTTATAAACTTTTACTGTATAACTTCCAACCGGAAGAGCTACTATTTCTGGTAGAACGTTGTAAGTCCAATTTCCGGCTTCGGCTCCTGTGGTTTTATTCACAACAACAACTTTGAATGAGTTGATGTTAATAGAAGTTGCACGGCTTTCTATTACATCTTCTCCATTCTGAACTGTTGCTTCGAAACCTTTGAAAGATAATTTGCCTTCTGATTCTACTATATTTTCCAATCCTTTATCGCAACTAGCAAGTGATATTGCCGAAAGGACTGCTATAAACATTATATTTATTATCTTTTTCATATATTATTCACATTCGGTTTAGTAGTTTAAATTTAAATCATCAATCCATAATTCGCTACCGCGATGAGCCGGCCATTCTCCGATTTCGGGATAATTTATGGTTACGTTCTTGTCTATGTCACTTGAACTTAATGAAGATTTAGTTGATGACAAGAATTGTATACAAATCGTAGTAGCTTTCTTATTTGTTACAATATAATCTAGATTCACAGTTGCTTGTGTATATGAACTGACAGCAGTAGAAGATGTTGTAGGAATATAAGTTCCTTCTGCAATGATTTCATCACCGGACTTAATTGCCACCCAAACCTTAAATGCGTCTGTGTTATATGGGGCATATTTATACCAGAAACTTAATGAAGAAGGACGAGATGAGAAAGAATGCCCGTGTATAGGCTCTCCATCATAATCATCCTCATTGTAATTAAAACTTCCTATAAATAAGCTTCCTATATAAGAACCGTCAGTATAAAGAATCTGACCTGTATCGGAATAATGTCGACCGTGACCATTTGTGAAAATATAAGCAGCTTTATTTCCTCCATGTGCATCTGTTGTGTAACTTGTTGATGAAGCAAAACAACCTTTCCACCAAATACCTAATGCTATAGTACCGTTTTGACCTATTTGATTATTGGTAGCCCACCACACATCGCTTTCTCCACTTGTATATGGTAAGAAATTGTAATATGTTTTGCTACTTTGTGTTTTTGTCTCAATATTCCAATTTTCCATATCAGAGTTTGCTACTTGTGCTGCAGTCTCGGTGGTAACAGTTATTGAAGCAGATGTATCGTCACCATCTTCATCATTAATAGTAATTTTGATAGTGTTTTGTGTGCCGGCAGTAAGTCCGTTTACTGTGAATGTATAGTTTGCAGCGTCGGCAGTATAGTTGGTAGTTGCTGTTCCGTTTACATATACTGCTTTAACGTTGCTCATCACTACATCTTTAAATGAGGCAACCTTTGCGTCAACCTTTACTACAGCTTTTGTTGCCCAAATGTCATAGTCTTCGGCTGATAGTGTGAAAGTCTTACCTATTTTTACATTCACACTGCTCTTTTCTTCTCCCTTATAATAACCTTTCACTGTAGTGGAAGAAGCGTTATCAGGGATAGTTACAGTAACAGTATAAGTTCCATCGTTATTGTCTGTATAAGACTTAACAGGTGCATCAATGTATTTGCCATAGTCATCTAAGGCTTCGAACGATACGTTGTTGACATTACCATTGTACGTAACCTTGAATGTAGCTTCAAGCGATCCTGCTTCACTTTTTTGAGCATCACTCATTTCAAATATTACAGCCGGTGCATTTACAGTAAGAATTGCCGCAGTTTCTGCCACACGACCATAAATATCTTTTACTTGTACAGTAAATGTGTGAGTTGAATTGCCATTCAATGGTTTTAAATTAGGAATCAATCCGCTGAAATCAACAACAGCTATTTTATCAGGATTATTCCATAAACCTTTCACATTTAGACCATATTGTTTCAACAATGCTTGTTGTTCGGCTGTGGCTGTCATTAAATCAATCTCACTTTGCCATCCGTTAGCAATAAGATATTCGGAATTGGTATTAAGTGTAACCGAAGCAATTCCAGATTGCGCAACAATGGCAACCGATGCCGATGCTTCGTCTCCTTCTATAATATCAAGAGCTGTATTGTTGTCAAAACCTTTTGTGGTGATAACAGGAGCCGGAGCAAGCATAAGATCATCACTTAAAAGTATTTCAATAGGTTCGGTTGCTGTTGCGTCATCAAATGTTACAGTAAGGACAGCGTCACCGACTTCTCCTCCATTGACATCGAATGTTACTTTATAATGTGTGCAAGCTGCGGCATTATCGATTCCTGTAGGTTCTAGTGAAAGTTCGGTTCCGTTGGTTTTTGTCATAGACAATTGAAATGTAACTTTACCGGGTTTCACGTATGCAGGACGAGTTTCGTCATTGGTGAAATTAATTATATTACCGCTTGAAGTACGTAAATTGGCGGAATATGAAGAAAAATAATTTTTGAAGGCGTCGGTGTAGGTTATACTTACCATTGAATTGCCTAATTTTGCTTCAATCGATGGAGTTGAAGTCTCCTCGTCGATTACTTCAAAATTTTCGCTGCCATAATAATAAGGTTTTTCAAAACCTTCTTCATTAATGTCACCGTAATAAATTTCCATTGTGTAAGCTCCTGCCGTAAATTTTTGGTCAACAGGGAATTCTGCTATGGATGACCATGTTTTGTCATAAGAACCATCACTTCTGGTCAAATGCACCGAAAAGTCTTGAATATCGGGAGAGATTACTTCTACATCGTCGGTAGAAGCTTCTTCACCTTCGGCAGCCATAGAGGATCTTACTCCATAGTTTGCTTCAAATGTAGCATTTATTTCTCCCATTCCGTTACTATTGGCAATCTTATTGTCGTCGGAACAAGACCAAGACAATAACCCAAGTAGAGCCAACAATCCAAAATGCTTTAATTTCATAAATCTCGTATTATAAAAATGGTTATAAATTATCTCTTTAGCAATAAAACAAATTTAAGACACTTTTTCTGCAATAAAGTTTAAAAAATATTATGCAAAGTTACGAAAAATGTTTTTTCAATAATTTTAGGTAATGTCGTTTTTTGACATTTTTACCATTTTTTCATCTATAAATCCAAAATTGTTATCAATGAGATTTTCCTGTTTAAGGAAGAAAGAGGTTGAAATGTTAAATTTTATGGTTTATAGGCATTCTTGCGCCATATAGCCAGTTCTTAAACTTTTTTACGAGGACTCAGTTTTATTATATGCTTAAAATCACTATTTTTGCATGCAAATGTAATGATGAGAAATATGAAACATATTAAATTCACTTTAGTAATAGCTGTGTTAACGCTATCATTTAATTCAGCAGTTGCTTTTGATTGGGAAAGTCTCAAGAAAACAGTGTCTAATGTTGTTGGAAGTGACGCTGGCTCTGTGGTTGATAATATATTAAAAACCGATAATCTTGATGTGAAAGATCTTGAGGGAGTATGGAACTCTTCAGGTCCGTCGGTGTCTTTTAAAAGTGAAAATGTATTGGAAAAAGCCGGAGGAGTAGCAGCCGCAACTACGATTGAGAATAAGTTGGCTCTATATTATCAAAAAGCCGGTCTTGAAAATGTTATATTTACCTTTACTAAAGAAGGCGAAGTAACTGTTACTTTGAAAAATGGTCGTACTATAACCGGAACTGTGAAAAAGGGAGAAACGGAAGGCACGATGATTTTTACTTTTGGAAAACTTAGTAAATTGGGTAAATTAACGGCTTATGTAAGTAAAGGAACTAGCCTAAGTATTATGTTTGACGCAAGTAAATTAGTGAAGTTGGTTACAGCGATAGCTAATTATTCAAAAAATTCAACACTGTCTTCAGTCTCTACACTACTTAATAATTATGATGGAGTTTATGCCGGTTTCAAATTTGATAAACGGTGATGTCAAATATGTTTAATATGATTAGTGTTTAATTTTCAAATTTAAGAATATGTAAAGAATAATACGGTGTTCCGGTAACGCCGTATTATTTTTTTTACTATTTTTGCATTTTAAATTATTTAGGAACAAAATATTAACGCTTTATGAACGAATTAGCTACTAAATATGATCCACATGAAGTGGAAGGAAAATGGTATCAATTCTGGCTTGACAAAGATTTATTTAAGTCGGTTCCCGACGGTCGCGAATCTTATACTATCGTAATTCCTCCACCAAATGTTACAGGTGTGTTGCACATGGGACACATGCTCAACAATACAATTCAGGACATTCTTATACGTCGTGCGCGCATGGAAGGCAAGAATGCTTTATGGGTTCCCGGCACCGACCATGCTTCCATTGCTACCGAAACAAAAGTAGTGAATAAACTTGCTGCTGAAGGGATAAAGAAAACAGATCTTACTCGTGAGGAATTCTTAAAACATGCATGGGACTGGACTCACACACATGGAGGTATCATTCTTGAACAATTGAAGAAACTTGGTGCATCTTGTGATTGGAGTCGTACTGCGTTTACAATGGACGAAACTCGTTCGGAAAGCGTAATCAAGGTTTTCATCGACTTGTATAATAAGGGACTTATCTATCGTGGTCTTCGCATGGTTCATTGGGATCCTAAGAATCAAACTGCACTTAGCGATGATGAAGTATATTATCAAGAAGAGCAATCTAAACTTTACTACTTGAAATACTATGTTGCCGAAGATGACGGTACAGGAGAAACCGGTAGTGAAGAAGAAGTTGTTCATCGCGATGCCGATGGTCGTCGTTATGCCGTAGTGGCAACCACTCGTCCGGAAACAATTATGGGAGATACAGCAATGTGTATAAATCCCAAAGACCCTAAGAATCAATGGTTAAAGGGTAAGAAGGTAATTGTTCCTCTTGTAAATCGTGTGATTCCGGTAATTGAAGACCGATATGTAGAAGTAGAGTTCGGTACAGGTTGTTTGAAGGTTACTCCTGCTCACGACCAAAACGACTATATGCTTGGTAAAAAGCACAATCTTGAAACTATCGATATTTTCAATGGTGATGGTACTGTGAATGAAGCCGGTGGAATGTATATCGGCATGGATCGTTTTGACGTGCGCGAACAAATAACTAAAGACCTTACAGAAGCGGGCTTGATGGAGAAAGTTGAAGCATATACCAATAAAGTGGGTTGTTCGGAACGTACTCATGTGCCTATCGAACCGCGTTTGTCTTTGCAATGGTTCATTGATATGAAACACTTTGCCGAAATTGCACTTCCTCCTGTAATGGATGACGATATTAAGTTCTTCCCTGCAAAATACAAATCAACTTATCGTAATTGGCTTGAAAATATTCAAGACTGGTGTATCAGTCGTCAATTGTGGTGGGGACACCGTATTCCTGCTTATTACATAGGTGAGCCTAAAGAAGGTGAAGAAGAACAATTTGTTGTGGCAGCGAGCAAAGAAGAAGCTCTAAAACTAGCTAAAGCAAAGACCGGTAATAATGAACTTACTCTGGATGATCTTCACCAAGACGAAGGTGCTCTTGATACATGGTTCTCTTCATGGTTATGGCCTATTTCGTTATTTGATGGTATAAATAATCCGAACAACGAAGAAATCAATTATTATTATCCTACATGTGACCTTGTAACCGGTCCGGATATTATTTTCTTCTGGGTGGCTCGTATGATTATGGCGGGATATGAATACATTGGTAAAATGCCGTTCCGCAATGTATATTTCACAGGTATTGTTCGTGATAAGTTAGGACGTAAGATGAGTAAATCACTTGGAAACTCACCTGACCCAATCGAGTTGATGGATAAATTCGGTGCTGATGGTGTGCGTATGGGACTTATGCTTGCAGCTCCTGCCGGTAATGATATCTTATATGATGATGCACTTTGTGAACAAGGACGTAACTTCAACAACAAGATTTGGAACGCGTTCCGTCTTGTTAAAGGTTGGGAAGTAGTTGACATCGAGCAACCGGAATCGGCTCGCAAAGCAATAGAGTGGTTTGACGCTGTGTTAAACTCAACTCTTGCGGAAGTAAAGGACTTGTTTGGAAAGTTCCGTTTGAGTGAAGCTCTTATGGCTGTTTACAAGTTATTCTGGGATGAATTCTCATCTTGGTATCTGGAAATGGTAAAACCTGCATATCAACAACCTATAGATAAGGCAACCTATGAAGCTACTCTGGGATTCTTTGACAATCTGTTGCGTTTACTTCATCCATTTATGCCATTTATTACAGAAGAATTGTGGCAACACATTGCAGAACGTAGTGAAAATGAAAGTATCATGGTGGCGCGTATTCCTGAAGCTCAGTCATTCAATGCTGCAACTATCACAGCTATGAATGAAGCTAAGGAAATCATAGCAGGAGTACGTTCGGTGCGTTTACAAAAGAATATTCCTAATAAGAATGTTTTAACTCTACAGGTAGTGGGTGCATTTGAAAACGTAAATGCTGCGATAATCAAGAAACTTGCTAATCTTGAAGTTATCGACGAGGTGGCTGAAAAAGATGCAACAGCAGCTTCATTCCTTGTGGGAACTACTGAATATGCTGTACCTCTAGGAAATAACATTAATGTAGAAGAAGAGTTGAAGAAGCTTGAGGCTGACTTGAAGTATATGGAGGGTTTCCTTGCGTCAATTGAAAAGAAGTTGAGCAACGAACGTTTTGTGAGCAATGCTCCCGAAGCCGTTGTAGCCGGAGAACGCAAAAAACAAGCTGATGCCGAAAGTAAAATCAAAACTCTAAAAGAAAGCATTGCAGCTTTAAAGAAATAATTGAATTGAAATAGGTGTAAAAATAAGTGCTATCAAATTTGATAGCACTTATTTTTTGTACTCAAAGTAAAATTATACTCCTAATTCTTTGAGCTTTTCTTTGGCGGTTTCATTTCCTTTTTCGACGGCTAATCGATATAATTCGATAGCTTTAACTCTGTTTTGAGGAACACCATTACCATTTAAATAATTGTTGGCAAGGTTGTTGTAGCACCAGCTGTTGCCATCGAGATTGATTCCTTTTTGATACCATTCACATGATTTTTTGTAATCTTGTTCAACGCCACAACCGGAGAAATAGCAATTTCCTATATAACAGCATGCTTCCCCCATGTTTTTATCAGCGGCTTTGTGAAACCATTCCAAAGCAGTTGTATAATTTTGTTCTATACCTTTCCCTTCATAGAAACATAAAGCATAATTGATAAACGCATTTTCATTTCCAAGATTTGCGGCTTTCTTGAAACATTCATAAGCTTTGTTGTAGTCTTGTTGTACACCTGTTCCACTTCGATATAACAGACCAAGATTATTATAGGCATATTTATTATCTTGCTTAATAGCCAACATATACCATTCTGCTGCTAATTTATAATTTTGTTCGACCCCCTTGCCGTCATGATAACACACACCTAAGTAGTTTTGTTGTTCTGCGTTACCTTTTATGGCTTCTGCATAATATTTGGCAGGTTTCTGTAATTTCTCAACTTTGTCGGTAGCTTTCTGGTTTTTATTTTCTGCAGCTGCTTGATACCAGCCGAGAGCTGTTTCAAGGTCGATTTTAACTCCAAGTCCCTTTTCGTACATTTCACCAAGCGAGTATTGGGCATAACTGTGATTTTTCTTAGCAGCCTTTAAATACCAATCCATAGCATTGGTATAGTTTTGTTCTACACCTTGCCCCCATTTATAACAGTTTCCTATAGCATTTTCTCCGTTATAATTACCTTGTTCTGCGCTTTTCTTATACCAATTGAAAGCTTCTTTAAGATTAGTTGCAACTCCGTCTCCATTCCAATAGCATGTAGCAAGGTCATACTGGGCATTACTATCACCACCATTGGCTTTCTTAAGTAGCTCTTGTACTTTTTCACTCATACCACCAAAATCATATAACATTTTTTTAGCATCTTCATGACCTTGTTCTGCTGCTTTTTCAAGTAGTTCTTTTGCTTTTGCTTTATCTTGTTTGACTCCGGTACCGTTCAAGTAGCATTTACCTAGATTATATTGAGCAAACTTATTATTACCTTTGTCAGCGCTGATTGTAAAATGCTTGATAGCTTCCGATTCATTCTTTTCGGTTCCACGCCCTTCCAGGTAGCATAAACCTAAATCGTTGCTAGCCGTTATATTTCCATTTTCTACAGCTGATTTAAACCATTTGAATGCCATCTTCACATCTTGTGTTACGCCATTCCCTGTTTTATAGCAAAGAGCCAGATTTCGCATAGCATGTTTATTGCCGTTGTCGGCTGATTTTTGATACCATTCTACAGCTTTTGTAGGATTCTTTTCTGTACCTTCTCCCATTTCATAAGCATAGGCTACATCGCATTGAGCTGAATTGTTACCGGCTTCGGCTGCATTTAAATAACATTCAAAAGAACGCTTAAGGTCTTTTTCAATGCCATCTCCATAATAGTAGCAGTCACCTAGCAAATCCATTGCTTGGGCGCGAATTCCTTCGTATTTATCACCAAGTGTATATTCTTCACACTCTTTAAAGTATTCTACAGCTTTTGATTTATCTTTATCGACATAATAACCATAGAAATAGTAAAGTCCTACTTGTGCATTCCCATAAACATATCCATTATCGGCAAGTTCCTGATAAATAGGGAAGGCTTTGTCATATTCCTCATTCTCATCATAAATATCGGCAATGTGGAATTTTGCGTCAATATCACCCTCTTTAGCTGCCCTTTGAAGAAGAGACATACCTAAGTCTTCATATTCATCTTCTAAGTCATTAAAAAGAAGGCTACCCACTCGGTATTTCATTTCTGCAGTACCATTTTCAGCTATTTTTATGATAGAATTTACATCTTCTTGTGTATAGTTCTCGTCTTGTTTTATTTTTCCTAATAATGAATTGAATTCCAATTCAAATTTAGCTTCTGTGTAACCTGTATCGGCGGCTTTTTCAAGTAAACCAATACCTTTTTCTGCTAATTCTATGTCAAGATCGTTATCAATGGCTGTATCTAAATAATATTTACCTAGTTTATACATAGCTTCAGGGACATCCACTTCGGCAAGTTCTTTGTATAAAGAAATACCTTTTTCATAAGTTTCATCTTTTCCCTTATATATGGCAGCTAACATCAATTTTGCATTTATATGTCCTTTTTGTGCAGCCGATTCAAATAATTCTGTGGCTTTCTTGTCGTCTTGTTGAACTCCAAAACCGTTTATGTAATATAATCCGAGCATGTACTGAGCTTCAGGATTTCCTATTTGTGCAACACCTGAAGTTAATTCAAAGCCTTTCTTAAACCAGAAATCAACTTCTCTTTTGTCATTGGTTTCACCGAAGCCGTCTCTTGAATCAATAGCTACGTTGTAGCATGCTTTAAAATCGCCGACCAATGCTGCCTTTAATTCATATTCATAAGAACGTTTCAGGTCTTTGTCGGGGTTGTTGTCCTTAGCATAATAAGCCGCCAAAACGTTCCAAGCGTCTATTACACGTGCTGCTGTAGCCTTGTCGATATACTCTTTTGCTAGTTTTAAGTCTTGTGGAACACCATTCCCTGCTAAATAAATTTTACCTAAAGCAACTTGTGCATAGGCAAATCCTTGCTTGGCTGATTTTTCTAGCCACTCAACAGCTAGTTTTATATTTGAAATGCAGTCTTTACCATAATACAGCAACATACCTAGTCGATATTGACTTTCGGCATCACCACCTTCAGCAAGGGGTAGGTAATAATCATATATACCACCGTCGAATTCATTTACAAAGAAATTGGCAAAATTTCTTTGTCCCAAAGCATGTCCGGAATATGCTGCTTTTCTGTATCTTTCAACCGCTTCTTTATAGTTTCTTGGGATACCGTTGGCATAATAATGGCAATCTCCCAAGCAATTGAGAGCAAAACCATCGCCTTGATGAGCTGCACGACGATACATTAGCATGGCATTAGCAATTTCTTGTTTCTCTCCAAGTCCTTTTTCGGTACAATAAGCTAACATTCCAAGAGCCTCAGAATCTTCGTTCTTTGCCTCTTTTTTAATGAATTTCAGTACAGCTTCATCTTCTGAACTGAAATAATTGGGGCTATTGCAAGTCCATTGTTCTAAATAGCTTTTTGCGTAAGATTTTTTAGAAGATGTGTCTATATCTTTACGGTTAAATATATCGGACGTACTATCAACAAAATCATTACCCTTTTTGTTGATTATTTGCCCATGATTGTTGATGATGTTTACAATAGTTTCGGAACTAAGGTAAGCATAACTTAACCCATTATACATGGGTGAAGCATAATCATATTTTGGCTCGATTACAATTACTCCGGTACGGCGATCTTTATATCCCCATTTCCCATTTTCTATATAACGTTTTACATCATAGTTTCGATATTTCTCTTCATCGTTTTTCCCACCGCCAAAAACATTTTTTAATGCTCCGAATAATGCCATATATTTTAGTTTTAAGATTATAATTTTATTGTTAGCAACATAATACTTTGTGTTTACAAATATAGCGAATATAAAATTATATTTTGCATTGTAATTGGTTTATTTTTATGTTATTCGTTACTTTTATTGCAAAAAAAATAGGGACGAACCAATAACGGAACGTCCCCACCAATCATACATCACATTATGTAAAATTCAATCCTACTTTCTTTCGCAGTGATTTGTACAGAATGCAACAAGCATCCATACCATTTTTTCTTGTTCTTTTAAGTATCCTGTTAGCATATCGGCTGTGACTACGTCGGCTGCATCTTCAGCTAGTTCAATCAATTTACGTTCTTCTTTAATAATAAGTTTATATGTGTCTAGTACTTTATGTACAGCTTCATGTCCATTGGTGATGTCGGCTACTTCTTTCACGCATGCAATTTTTAAATATTCGCTGAATTTGTTTTCAGGAACACTGCCAAGCATAAGGATACGTTCTGCAAGTTCGTCAATCTTCTCGGCTGTATCGTTGTACATTGTTTCAAATTTCTCATGCAATGTAAAGAATCCATGTCCTTTGATATTCCAATGCATGCTACGCAAGTTGGTGTAATGTACTTGAAAATCGGCAAGTAAGTGTTTTAATGCGTCAACTACACTTGCAACCTTTGTTTCATCTAAGTGTAAATAGTCTAATGTTTTCATAATTTAATATTTTAGAGAGTTCTTAATTTTTTTAGCAAATATATTATGGAAATATTCGTTTGTCAAACTGATAATTTCTATCTTTGTATAGATGTTTTCTATTTTACTATAACAATAATATAAAAGTAGGCTATGACACTGCAACAACTTGAATACATACTTGCCGTTGACCAACATCGTCATTTCACAAAAGCTGCTGAACAATGTTTCGTCACACAACCCACATTGAGTGCAATGATTCAAAAATTGGAAGAAGAGCTTGAGGTAAAAATATTTGATAGAACTCAACAACCCATCTGTCCCACTCAAGTAGGTGTTTTGATAATAAAACAAGCCAGAGAGGTCTTGGTTCAAGTTGATAAGGTAAAAAATATTATTGAAGAAGAAAAACAAGAAATAGGAGGAAAATTCCGACTTGGGATACTACCTACAATTGCCCCATATTTACTACCTCGTTTCTTTCAACAAATGGTGCAAAAATATCCAAAATTGGATGTTACAGTTGCTGAGATGAAAACACCTGATATTAAGCGTGCATTGTTAACGGGAGAAATTGATGCAGGAATTCTTGCAGAATTGCCCGATATGGAAATGTATAATCACACACACTTGTTTTATGAGGAGTTTTTTGCTTATGTATCTCGTAAGGACAATCTTTTTGAGAAAAAAGTAATAAAGTCCTCCGAACTTTCGGGAGAATTGTTGTGGCTACTTGATGAAGGACACTGTTTTCGTGATCAAATGGTACGGTTTTGCAGTATTAAGGCGGCACGTGACAGCCAATTGACTTACCAACTTGGTAGCATGGAGACATTCATGCGCATGGTAGAAAGCGGAAAGGGTATGACTTTTGTACCTGAACTTGCCGTATACCAAATGAGTGAACAGCAAAAGGAACTTGTACGTTCTTTTGCTATTCCCACACCGGCTCGTCGTATAATAATGCTTACAGAGAAAAATTATATTCGTCATTCGCTAATTAATGCTGTACAGGCTGAAATTCAGGCATCTGTACCTAAAAATATGTTGTCGTTAAGACCTTCTCAGGTAGCAATATAGATGTTGTCTATCGTGTCATAAAACCAATCAATTGTATTTTTTGTTATTCTCTGAAGATGTGCATATATCTTTGCAGCAGAAAATAAAACAAAGAGAAAATAACAAAAAATATAAACAATTTAAAACAATAAAAATTATGACACCGATTATCAATTCACAACTACCTGAATTTAAAGTTCAATCATTCCAAAATGGAGAGTTTAAAACCGTATCAAGCCAAGACGTTTTAGGCAAGTGGGCGATTTTCTTCTTCTATCCTGCCGATTTTACTTTCGTTTGTCCTACTGAACTTGTAGATGTAGCCGAAAAGTATGAGCAATTTAAGGCTATGGGTGTTGAAGTGTATTCAGTGAGTACCGATTCTCATTTTGTGCATAAAGCATGGCATGATGCTTCTGAAAGTATTCGTAAAATTCAGTATCCTATGCTTGCTGACCCTACTGGTGCTCTAAGTCGTGCATTTGGAGTTCTAATTGAAGAAGATGGAATGGCTTATCGTGGAACTTTCGTTGTAAATCCAGAAGGAAAAATTAAAATAGCTGAAATTCATGATAATAATATCGGACGTAATGCCGACGAACTGCTTCGTAAGGTTGAGGCTGCTCAATTTGTTGCTAATCATGCAGGAGAAGTTTGTCCGGCAAAGTGGAAAAAAGGAAAAGCTACACTTAAGCCAAGTATAGACCTTGTAGGAAAGATTTAGTTATTTGTTCTGAGCGTGATTTCCTATAGGAAGTCACGCTGTTTTTTCATTATCACAACATTTTCAATCCATTATAAATTAAAATTATGCTAGACAACAATATATTAGACCAAGTTCGTGGAATATTTGCAGACCTTAATGCGAATTATACGTTTGAAATTGCTTGCTCATCGAATAGAGAAGAAACCAATGAAATGCTTGCGTTTTTACAAGATATAGCTAGTTGTTCATCTCATATTATATGTCGTCAAGTGGAAGCCACAGGTAATACACTTGAGTTTTCTTTACTGAAAGATGAAAAACCTACCGGAATAAAATTTCGAGGTATTCCCAATGGTCATGAATTTACTTCGTTGTTGTTGGCTGTACTTAATGCCGATGGTAAAGGTAAAAATTTACCCGATGAGATTATTTCTCGCCGTATAAAATCTTTGGCGGGAGAGGTCAAACTTCAAACTTATGTGTCGCTTACATGTACCAATTGCCCTGATATAGTGCAATCATTAAATATAATGGCATTATTGAATCCTGATATTTCGCATGAAATGATTGATGGTGCATTGTTTCAAGAAGAGGCTGATACTATGAAGATTCAGGCTGTGCCTACAGTCTATGCCAATGGTAAAATGCTTCATGTGGGACGTGGTACGTTAGGTGAACTTCTTGAGAAGTTGGAAAATCAAGTAGGAGTTGTTGATAATGAAAAGTATGAAACGATTTGTCGAGATTTTGATGTCATTATATTGGGTGGAGGTCCTGCAGGAGCTTCGGCAGCTATATATTCTGCACGGAAGGGATTGAAAGTGGCGATTGTTGCCGAGAATGTGGGTGGTCAGGTTAAAGAAACTGTCGGAATTGAAAATCTTATTTCGGTTCCTCATACAACCGGTAATGAACTTGCAAATTCTTTACGTACTCACGTGGGAGATTACCCGATTGAAGTATATGAAAATCGTCGAATAGAGAGAGCCGAATTAAAAGGAAAATGTAAAAAAATCACTGTAGTGGGTGGCGAAGAATTTGCAGCACCTGCTATAATTATTGCAACCGGTGCCGGTTGGAGAAAACTAGGTGTGGAGGGTGAAACAGAGTATATCGGTAGAGGAGTGGCTTTTTGCCCTCATTGCGATGGTCCGCTTTACAAAGGTAAAGATGTTGCCGTTATCGGTGGTGGAAATTCTGGAATAGAGGCAGCTATCGATCTTGCAGGAATATGCCATAGCGTAACTGTATTTGAATTTGCTGACACATTGAAGGCTGATACTGTACTTCAAGAAAAAGCTAAAAACTTGCCAAATGTCACTATTTACACATCGGCACAAACAACTAAAGTGTTGGGAAATGGGGAAAAGGTGACAGGAATCGCTGTAAAAAATCGTGAAACAGGTGTTGTGCAGGATTATTCACTTGATGGGATTTTTGTTCAAATAGGATTGTCTGCTAATAGTGCACCATTTAGAGATGAATTGGAAACTTCAAAAATAGGTGAAATTATTATAGATTCATTTTGTCGTACATCAGTACAAGGGGTATATGCCGCAGGCGATGTATCAAGTGTACCTTACAAACAAATCATTATAGCAATGGGTGAAGGAGCCAAGGCTGCTCTTTCTGCATTTGACGACAGAGTGCGCGGACTTATCTGATAAAATAGATAAAAACGAAAAAACGGTCATGGGCGTAAAAACCTGTGACCGTTTTTGGTAAGTGTGAAATTTTTGAGTATGTTATCCTTTGCCGGCAGCTTTTACTGATTCGGAGCTGCCGGAGTTGTTGAGCCTCTTTGCTCCGCTGTTGTGCTTGCGCCCCCATTGAATGTTCCAGCGTATACCAAGTACACACATTCGTTGCGTGGCTTGTAAGTGTGAGGAACGCTTGTAGCCTGCAAAGTGATTGCGATTTTCCGATTCTACTTTGTAATCGTCGGAGAAAGGGTTCATGCATCCTAACATAAAATGTATATTTTTATGTTGATATGTGAGAGCAAGTACGTATGCCGATTCTCCTCCGTTTATGGATTCTCCCCATAGGGTGTTGTAATTGGTGTTGATTTGCGCTCCGATACCCCAATTCCAATGAGAAATTTCGGCATAAAGGTTCCAATAAGTATTGTTATATGTGTGCGTATAGTTGTTGCCGTGCATAATATAGCGATTAACTCCGAAATGAGCTGATGCACTTACCCAATTTTTCCAATTGTTTAATGCGATGTGTGATTCGTAGTTGAAAGCATATGCATTATGGTGATTGGCAAACGAGTTGATGATCTTGTCGTTTTCCCAATACTTATATTCCATCACAGGTTTGTGGTGATAACGATAGATGCCTCGCAGATATCCATAGATAGGACCTTTGAGAAATTCGTATTGTAATTGAAAACGATATGTGGTATAGTTTTTTAAGTTGACGTTACCCATGCTTATCTGTGCATTGTCTATTTGCTGTCGCACGCTTGTCAGTTGTGAAATAGATGGAGTGTTTCCATAAGCCGATAAGTTAAATTTGAATGTTGATACATTGCTCGGTCGATAACGAAAATTGATTTTAGGACGCACAAAAAATGTCGAGTTGGAAATATCTCCGGTGTGATTATAGTATTGAGTAGCTCCAAATCCTAGTGTTATATCTGTTTTATCGCCCAATCGACGCCAATATTCGCCGAAAGCATAGATGTTATTCCAACGAGTACTACTCTCATCAAGTTGTTCAAGATATTCACTATGGCTCCAATTACCTGTGTAGCGTATACCTCCGGTGAAACGGCTGTTATTCCAAGTCTTTTCGTAGTCGGCTTCTGCTATAAGGCTGTAATTTTTACCTTTAATATGAGTGTTTATGTCGGTTGAGAGTGTTTCAGATATTGTCCCATCTTCCATTATGGGTGATTCGGTATAGATGCGAGAACTTTTGCTCGGAGTTACTGTACCTACAATGTTGAACATCAATAATTGGTCTTTTTTGATGTGACGTTGATAGTATATATCAAGAGAAGGATTGTAGTTTCGGGAGGAATTTAAATCATTCATCATGAAGCGTTCACCGGTGTCGCTATTGGAAAGAATACCTTTGTAATCGCTGTGCTTTGTATCGCTATAATACATGCTCACTTGAGCCCAGAACAGCTGCTTGTCGGGGTCGGTGAAACTATAGCTTAATGAGTTCCATGAGTTGAATACATCGGCATTGGCAGGAATCCCTTCTTCGGTGCGTTCATAACGTGAACCGTCGATACGAGTGTAGTATTCGGTGTTGTTGCGCCATTGTCCCAAGTCCCAACGTGGTTGAATGCTGCTGTTCAAAGAAAATTCCGATTTTTTGTAGTTTAATTTCACGTTGTTGTGAAAATCGTTGTATCCTTTATTCAATCCTTGTGTAAGTCCCATGAAATAGCTTCCTCCTGATGTGGGATTTTTAACGATAAAATCTATTACAATTTCAGCGTCTCCATAACGAAGCGAGGGATTGTCATGATATTCCACACGTAGCACAGTGTGGGGGTCAATAGATTGTATTTCTTTGTCGGAAACAGCGCGACCGTTTATGCGTAAATCAACCTTCCCACTTGAAGCCAGTTTGATAGATTGGTCTACAGGACTGACTATGAGAGCAGGCACATTGAGTTTGCGAAGCAGGTCCACACCGTTGGCTGAGCCTTTTATCTGTTGCTCGTTGGGAATAAGAAGTTTACGATCTGCTTTATTTATGATGGGATTGGCTTTCACTACAACTTCTTTAAGTTCTACTCCGTTGTCGAGAGTGTCGGTAGATGTTTGAGCATAAACACCGGATGTTATGGCAAGGCATATAGCCGTAGTAAGCATAGATTTCATTTTTTTCTTGGTTTATTTTGATTAATGAATTATAATAGGGAACAAAACGCAGCGCGCAAAACGATTTATTCCTTTTTATGCATTAGACGTACGCACTATAACGAAAGGTTGCACATACGTGGTGTTTTTTTGAATAATTTGGATGATTACATAAAATAATTAAAGAGTTTTTTATGTAAAAATTTGCAGGTAAAGAAAAAATAGCTAACTTTGCACTCGCAAAAGCCCAGATGGCGGAATCGGTAGACGCGCTGGTCTCAAACACCAGTGGGGCGACCCATCCCGGTTCGATCCCGGGTCTGGGTACAAAGCGGAAAAGTAGCAATGCTTTTCCGCTTTTACTTTTATATGACTTCTATGAAAATGAAATAAATTTCATTTTGTGTGTAATATTGAAAAGTTTTTGAAATGAATTTCATTTTTTAATTAGTCTTCGCGATATTCAAGAATATCGCCCGGCTGACAATCAAGAGCTTTACAAATAGCCTCAAGAGTTGAAAATCTTACGGCTTTGGCTTTTCCTGTTTTCAAGATAGACAGATTTGCAAGTGATAACCCAACTTTTTCGGATAATTCATTAAGCGACATTTTTCGTTTTGCCATCATCACGTCAAGATTCACTATTATTGACATATTTTCTCCTTTCTGATGTTAAATAGTTAGATTATTCTCTTCAGCTACATCGGCAGCCATTCTATAGAGTGTTGCAAATGTAAATGCTATTACAGGAATCCCGATGGTGGTTCCATGAATTGTAATTTCATTAAATACGTCGTTTATTATCATTTGTCCAATATTAGCCGAACAAAAATCATATCCAATCCATAATAACCCCCATATAATCAGATATTTTGTGCCTGATTTGTCAAATAGTAAGCCATTTTTAATACTTTTCATTTGCTTTATCAGAAATACCATTTGAATCGCAATCAGCGCTAGTGCAAACACGCAATAGCCGGTGGCAATACTTGATTGTAAAACTTCGTAACATTCTCTTAATGGTACACTGAAGAAAGTGTTGAAGGTTCTTCCTACTGTCCAATAAAGCCAAAACAACGATGCAGCAATTGTTGCGATTGTAATAGCTTTCATTTGATTGTAATACTTTGTTGTTTTCATACGTAAATATTAAGCGTCCCACATTGCTGTAGAACATAGTTT